>NZ_JAAKEH010000040.1:0-26796 GCF_011039095.1 Desulfovibrio sp. ZJ200
CTGCAATAGCTGTGAACCGGCGCGGCAAACGCTTCAGACAGGGCACGGACGCCGCGATCCACGCCGTTGACCAGTATATCAAGCATCAGGAATCCCTTTTCAGCACCACTTGTTGAATGACCACGCCGCGCGGCGTCTTTGCCGTGGACGCGCGGCAGACAAGGACAGTTGCAAGAAGTTTTTGCGTGCTTTCCACTCCCTGGCTGGATTCGTAGGAAACAATCAGGGGAAACTCGATTTTCCATGTGGCCCTGCCGTCCACCAGACCGGAAGCGATGATGACCGGCGCGCGCGTGGCGACAGCGGACGCGGAAAGCCGTTTGTCCCGGATCATGTCCAGGATGCCGGAACCTTGCAGGGAAGCGAGGAAGGATTTGAACGCCTCGTCCTCAAAGTGCGGTCTGATGCTTTCCAGCTTTTCCCGCCATTCCAGAAAGTTGAGCGACATGGCTCCGGTAATGGCGCTTGAGACCCAGGTCAGCAGCCCCTCCTGCGTCAGCAGCGGCTGATCCAGCGGAACCATCGGCGCGAGCCGCAAGTCCTGCGTGGCCGCGAAGTAGCGCGGCTTCGGCTGGTTCAGGAGCAGCAGCGCCGAGAGGGAAACGCTCAGGCAGAGCGCCGCGACCAGACACAGCGAGAGCTTCATGGAACGGCGAAACTGCGTCCTGTACCAGTCCAGACCGCCGATGACGGCGGCGGCATCCGGGGCGGGCGGCTCCGCATGAATGGCGTTCATGCCCTGTTCCGGCTCCTGCGGCTTCGGGGCGTCTTTTCGTTTCTTGAAGATGCTCATTTCATCGCCTCACGCCTACAGGCCGAGTTCATCCATGCCGGAGGTCTGGTCAGAGCCGAAAAGGGTGGCGGAACCGGAACCGAGGAGTTCTCCCAGACCGAGCGCCAGAGCGCCGATGATCACTTTGGTCAGGCCGCCCGCATAGGTGCTTTGCCCCTGATTTTTCACAGCTTTATACATGTCCACGGTTCCCCACGCGGCCATGCCCACTCCGGCGGTATAGCCCGCCATCGTGATGCCCCTGGCGACCCCCTTGGAGTTGTCGGCAATGTTCTGGCCGATTTCCCCGAAGGTGACGGCGGCCTGCACGATTTCGGGCGCAAACAGCCAGACGGAGGCCATGCCCATGAAAGCGGCGGTGAGGCGAACGGGAGATATGGAAAAGGTATTCTTGTCGATGGTCATGGTTTTTCTCCATTAGCCAAGGAGCCTGGCTATATATGTTTGCACGTCGCCTCCTATGGTGGCTCCGATGCCGCGCAGGAAGGCGACGAGATTGACGGCGAGTATTCCGCCGAAAAGATGGACGATACCCCGACTGAGGTTCGCGGGTTGATTGGGCGTGTCGCGCATGAGACACAGCCCCCGCGCAATGCCGATCAACCCGACTGTGGCAATGGCGTACACCGCAAACTGGATGTAAACGGAGCCGGGCGAAGACGGCGGGCTGTAGCTCAATGACTGCTCGGAACTTTGATTGAAAACCGTCATGGAGAGGGAATCCATGAGCGCGGGCAGGTTCAGGAGCAGCACGGCGCAGACGAACGTCCAGACCGCTGTGGAGCGGTTGAAGCGGTGTTTGTGACTGATGGCCTGCCCCAGTGAAACCACGGCAAAGACAAGCCCTGCCAGATAGGCCAGCCGGACAAGCACCGGCCACCATTGCTGCACATGCGGGATGACATTGGCGACGTAATTGTCCATGTCGTTACCTGCTGCGTTCGTTTTCTGCGGCATTCTTTCGTTGTTCTCTCTTGAGGATGCCACAGGTTTTGATCCGGAATTTCTTGCATCGCGTATGAACCTGAGTGTGTGACAGGCCAAGGAGCGATGCTATTTGCGCCTGAGTCATGCCTTGTGCGGCCAATATGGCGACATTGCCCGCTGATGCCGCAAATTTCAGTTTTTCAATATGTTTCAGATCATATTCGGAATTTTTGTATTTCATTTTGTATTCAAGCATTTCACTATTTTCTTTCTGAAGATACAGAAGTTCAGCAGCCTGCCTTGCATTGACCTTTTTCATCTCCATGATTTCATCAGATGTTATGAATTGAAGCTCTGTATACATACGCTTCCATTTGTCGCTTTGCGTTGCGAAAAACGACAAAAGGATAAATACGCCTGCAATTCCAAATAAAATGGGAAACATGTTCTGGTCGGTAATAATGAAGTAGCAGTCCGCTGGCATGACGATTCACTTTTCCTTTTTGACGTTGACGACGAGGACGCCTACGGGCGTTCCGCTTGCCAGCCGGACGGTCGGCGGACGGTCAAAGCCCTTTTCAAAGATTTTCCCGGCCTTTTCGCCCACCTTTCCGGCGGCTATCCATGCCTGATCGCTGAGACTATATTCGTTCCAGACCATTTGATCCGTGGCGTCATTGCCGTAGCCGTAGATGGTGCTTTGCGCGCCGCTGTACCGCTTGGCGCTGCCCAGTCCCTCAAGAAAGGCGGACGCGATAAGGCCACCCCAGCGGCTGAAGAAATGGGTATTCACGGAACTGGCGACCGAGGCTTCCGAAGTGGACGGGTCAACGGCGTAGGCTTCAAGCTGGACGGTTTCGCCGGAGGGCAGAACCGCGCGATTGAAGGCCAGGACAAGGCGTTCGTCATGCCGCTGGAAGCCGCCCATCAGCCGCGCGTTGCGGTATGCGCCGGAGGTGACTGTGGCCAGCACGGCGGACGGCACATCCGAGTTCACGCCCACATCCATGATGGCATAGAGCAGATCGCCCGGCTTGAGCGTTACGAATTCTGGCGTGTTCGCGGGCGGTGCTGTTTCCTGTATTGCCGCAACAGGCGTGGCCGCCGGAGCTTCTTCGGAGAACTCGCGCAGATAGACAATCTTGCCTTCGCCCACGGCAACGGCGGACAGTTTGGTGTCCAGGGCGTCCAAATCCTCCATCATTCGCTTGAGCATGGCGTTGTCCGTTGCCTGAGTACGGACAGGAGTAGTATGCACCGGCACGACAGGCGGCGGGGCCGGGCGCGTGTCTTCCTTCTTCACGACCACGGGCCTCCGCTGTCCCACAGGCGTGGGCACAAAACTTTCGCCTTTCTGAAGCGCGGCATCGGCTTGCCGGGCATCATGCTTTTTGAGCTTGTCGTTGTATTCATCAGAGCCTTCGCCGCCCGCCCGTCCCGTAATGGATTCGGATCGCGCTGAAACCAGCCTGGCGCTGGAAGAGGGCTTTTCCGGCGTGAAAACCACAAAGGCGGCAAAAACAACCACAACCGCAAGCGCCGTCCCCAACAGGCCGAGCATGATAACGCGACGTTTGTTTTCAGTGCTGGTGAGGTTCATGCTTACCCCTTACTGACCGCTGCTCAGGACAAAAGTCTGAATCTGACCGTTGACGGAGAGCATGATGCGCGTTGTGGCAGGCGTCTCGTAGCAGCGGGTATTGCCCGCGCCGCTGACTACCGCGCTCCAGGCTGGCCACATCAGGGAGTTGCTTGTCCTGATGTAGTGCTTGCCGTTGTATTTCCAGATGCCGACTTTTTCAGATCGCGGTTCCATGCGAATCCGCATAGCTCCCTCCGGCGGAACCCGGTCAAGAAAGGCCAGCATGGAGGAATCCGTCGTTTCCCTGATGTCCTTGAGGACGGGAACACTGGCCTTCGGACCGTGATGGGCAAGCCGGAACAGGACAAGCGCGTCCGCCTTGCGCTCCGGCGAGCGCACGGAATCCGACTCCAGCCGGACGACCAGCGGCATGTCCCGGCCTTCCAGCGTCACCACAATAGTGGACGTGGCGTAGCCCTGTGTGGGCATGACATTGAGCAAATTCCCATCAGGCAAGTTGGGACGCAGCACCTGAAAGGAGGAAGGCCCACCGTTGGTTACGGATGTAATGGGCCAGGGTTGCCCCGTGGAATCATGGAACACCAGCGAAGTGGCAATATTGGCCGTGGTGAATATCGGTACAGGCGAATGACCCGGCTCCAGAGATACGCTTACCGTGCGCGTGTTCAGATCAGGGGACACCGGCAGGAGAGCGCGTTCACGCAGATCCGACCGCTCGCGATATTCCTGAATCTGCCCCTGATCCAGCGGCATCATCTGCCGCAGGCTTTCCTCGAACAGGGCTTGCGCGTCCTCTTTCTTTTCCCCAGGTGCGGAGTTTGGCGCTCCGAGTTCCGGCTGTCCGAGAACAACGGTTTGCTGATTCGTTGCGGGCGGCGTAGGCTCACTGGCCAGGGCGGGTTGCCCGGAGAGTGCCGCCAGCACCAGAAGACACACTGTTTTTTTCACGACAAATCCTTTATGCGTGAGCGATTGCGGCGCACTCGGGTTGTTCCCCTCCGGGGAAAAAGCGCGGGACAGACAGGTTCCTCAAAATGTCTCCCACCGAACGGCGGGGAGTTCCGGCTTCGCGCCGGGCGTTCAGCGGCTGATGTTTCGTGAGTAAATCCGTCGTCTGACGGCGGCGTTTGAACTCGTTCAGAAACTCGACAATGCCGAGGGGATTGTCTGGTGGAACATCGGCTGCCGAGGGCGCACGATTCTGGGAATGCAAGTACTGCCAGATGCCGAAAGGCATGGCATCATTGGCTATGGGCGGGAACTCCGCCGCAAAGGCATCGAACAAGGGCCGCAGTCGCGCTCTTTTTGCTTTCTGCTGTTCCTTCAGGCGCTGTTCCCGTTCTTCGAGGGCACGAAGAGCTTGAAGTGTAGACTGATCTTGTGCCGCCTCGGCCAGTTCCGCAGGAGGAAATGGATCAAGCCAGCGTTGTCCGCGCAGCCAGTTGCCCATTTGTGGCACAAAGCGGCCCTGCTCGCGCTGCCAGCTTTTTGAGTCCGCGAATCGCCGTATCGCGGCATGAAGTTCCGGGAGCGCCGGAAGCTGGCCGCTTCGCAGAAGTTTAAGCCAGGCCATTCGGGCGAAGCCCTTGGCCTCCTTTTTGGGGTACAAGGCCCAGGTATTTTCAAAATCACGCAAGGGAGAAGACACGCCCCCCGCCGCAGGCGCTCCGGGCGTGCGGCGGACAGGACTTGCCGCCATTTCTCCCCGCGCATGGGGGGAAGGGGGGGATTTTCTTTCTTTTCGTTGTTTGTTAAGATTGGTTAAGTAGCCAGATTTTGCCTCATGACAGCCAGCTTCTGACTGCTTGTGGGCAAGTTTTGTCTCTTGTTTTGCGACAAGTTCCTCAGGCCGCAAGAGATAATAAACGGAAGAACGATATTGCTCACGCCTGATGGAAATGAGCTTTTCTCTGACAAGTTCGCCAAGGTAATTTTTGATGCTGCTGATGCTGCATGACAGGCGTTTGGCAAGTGTAGCCTGAGACGGCCAGCAATGGTCTTTTTCGGCGGCATAATCGCATAAGATCGTGTACATGGTCTTTGCTCCAAACGTGATCGGTTTTTGCAAGACAAACAAAGGTAGAATCGGGCCGTGAATCTTTCCTTTTGGCGAAAAAGTTTTCATTTTTTTCTCTTTGCCCAGGAAAAAGACAAAAACAGCAGATTCGTTGTTGACAACGAGGAACCTTCCGGCTATCGTTGTTCTCACGTTACATGCGTAAGAACATCAGTTCTGCAATGAAGCCGTTGAGTTGCCGCTCAGCGGCTTTTTTTGGCTTTCTCTGGACGGCCTTTTCCCCAGAGAGGATCATGGGGAGAGTTGACGATGATGGCCTGAACGTGGGCATCACGATCACCGCAGGCGGGCACCTGGAAGGCACGCCGTCCCAAGACAGCGGAGCTTGAGCGGAGGAGACCGGCTATGTGGGAGTTTCTGAAAGGAAGGAGGACGGAGAGGTATGCCGTATATGAAAAAAACTCCGCCCGACCATGCCGCGGGACACATGGCCGGGAGGAGTTCATTGCGGATAAAAAACGCGCTCAAATCCAAAAAAATGGTATTTTTTTTGGATTTTTTTCTGATTTCAATAACTATCAGTAACTTATGGTGAAAATGAAGAAGAAGGCAAAAAAATGGATAAGAAAATGGATAATCAACCGGGGGATCACCAGGGAATGAAACGCCAATGGCAGGCTCCGGGATTTTCCTATATCTATATGAAATTAAAGAAAATGTATCGTGAGGGCACTCTAGGGATTTATATATGAGTGACGCTGAAAGTCCCTCACATATTTCCATGAATAAAAGTCAAATTGCTCCAGAGCAGATTACCTTTGACTTTTTATGAAAGTCAAAGGTGGCATTCAGGCGAAAAACGCGGTTTTCGCCTGAATGTACGCCGCGTTGCGGCGGCTGCCGCTTTCGCGTCAGCAGAGCATTTTCAAAGAGAAAATGCTCTAATAAAACGCTCTAAAGGAAAAATTCTGACCGATTGAGCTACAAATTGTGCGAAAAACTCTGGACGTTATCGACAGATTTTCCGGCACGCGAGGGCGAGCGATCGCGCAGGGCGGAAGACGTCCAAGGCTCAGGCCGGATCAATGGGCATGGGGCTCGTTGCCCAGAGGATGCACATGCATGTGAGCGTGGGCAAGGGAGGGCGCACAGCCGCTCAGCCGACCATTGACAATGGTCAGATACTCAGTGGAAGTCTGGGCCAGAAATTCCCAATCGTGCGAAATAATGATCCGGGCCGTGGGAAGAGCGCGCAAAATGTCGATGAGCCGCTGGCGCGCGTCAGTATCCAGGCCGTTGGTGGGCTCATCCAGCAAAAGCGCTTCAGGGTGCATGGCCAGTACCGTGGCCAGGGAGATCAGCTTTTTTTCCCCGCCGGAAAGGCGATGGGTCAGGCGCTGCTCAAAACCCCGGAGCCCGAGGTATTCCAGGGTTTCCAGGGCCCGTTGCCGGGCTGCCTGCGGCGCAAGCCCCAGGTTCAGCGGGCCGAAAGCCACGTCTTCAAGCACTGTGGGAAAAAAGAGCTGATCCTCCGCATGCTGGAGCACAAAACCCACTTTGCAGCGCAGCTCGTAGAAGTCCTTTTCGCCGTGCAAGACCTTTCCATGAAAGCGTATCCGACCCTGTTGCGGCCGCGCCAGGCCGGTAATGCAGCGGAAAAAGGTGGTCTTGCCGCTGCCGTTGGGGCCATAGAGGCCAACCTTTTGGCCCGCAGCAAGCGCAAAGCTTACGTCGCGCAGCACGTCCCGCTTTTCCTCGTCCTGGACATAGCTGAAGTGAACATGCTCCACGCTGAAAATATCCGTTTCAGACATGCGGGCCCCCGGCTGAAAGCTCCGCCCAGACGATGCCGCAGAGGCAAAGCGCCAGGCAGGCCACGAAAAGCGCGTCCACAGGCCGCGCATGAAACTCGGTCACGGAGCGGAAGCGGCCCTGAAAACCGCGCAACAGCATTGCTTCGCGCACGCGCAGGGAACGTTCGTAACTGCGCACCAGCAACAGGCCCAGAAGCGAGGCCAGCGTGCGGTAGGTATGCAGATTGCTGCGCGGCCTGAAACCCCGCAGCCGGGCAGCCACGCTGAGCGTCTGCCATTCATGGGCGATCACATGCACATAACGGCCCGTGAACAGAAAAAGAAAGACCAGTTTGGGCGGGCAGCGCAGGCGCTCCAGGGCGTATCCCGCGGTGGGCGAATCCATGCTGGCCACAAGGGCCAGAAAAACGCAGAGGATGGCGTTGGATTTGATGCTGACCAGCAGGGAGAGGCGCACGCCCTCGGCGCTGATCGAGAACATGCCCCAACGCGCCAGGCTTTCGCCGGGCATGGTCAGGGGCGTCACGCACCAGAGAAAAAGCACAAAGAGATTCACTGCCGCCACGCGCCGCGCCAGCGGCAGCAGGGGCGGCCGGGCGGCCGCCAGCAAAAGCGCGCCGAGCAGCAGCCCCAGCAAGGCGGCCGTTACGCTGTGCAGCAGGGCCAGGCATACGGCGGTGGCTGCTGCCAGGGCCAGGCGCACACGCGGATCAATCCGCTGAATGGGGGAAGCGCGGACAAAGGGTTGATCGAACACTGTCTGCCCTTATCCCCGCCGTCCCCTGAAGTAAAGGCCCAGGCCCGCCAGTCCCAGCAGCCAGCCCAGGCCGCCGATGATTTCCGTCAGGCCCGGCCCGGCGCTGCGCTGCGCGGCCAGGTCGCGTTTGAGGGGCGCGAGCTTGGCGTCCAGGGCGGCGTTGACGATGCGCTGCACGTCGGCGGGCGTGGCGCAGGAGCCGGGCAAAGCGCCCGCGCCCTGGGCGGAAGAGGGAGCAACGGCAACATCCGCGCTGCCCGGCGCGGGAGAAAGCGAGGCGGCGGCTGTGGCAGGAGCCGCCGCCTCAGCGGCCGTGGGTGCGGCGTTGAATTCCGAGGCTTCCACGATCCATTGATTCTGGTGGCCCTCTCCGGCATTGATCTGGATGCGCAGGTCATGCCCGGCCGCGCGGGCCGCCTCGGGCACGGCAAAGCGGAATTGGCCCTGGGCGTCGGTGATGCCTTGCAGCAATTCCTTTCCGTCCATTGCGTCGTAGACGGCAATGCGGCCGCCATTGACTTTGGAGCTGCCGTTAAAGGCGCATTCCACCACGATCTGATCTCCTTCGGTCCAGGCGAAAATATTGACCCGGTGGGCCAGGGCCAGGGCGGGCAGCAAAGCCAGCGTCAGGGCCAGCAGCGGCGGAATTGTTTTCAGCAGCCGGGAAAACACAAAAAAACGTGCGGCAGGCATGGCATGTTCCTCCCTAGAGCAGATTACCTTTGACTTTTTATGAAAGTCAAAGGTGGCATTCAGGCGAAAACGCGGTTTTCGCCTGAATGTACGCCGCGTTGCGGCGGCTGCCGCTTTCGCGTCAGCAGAGCATTTTCAAAGAGAAAATGCTCTAGAGCATTTTTTGATTGAAAATATTCATTTTCAATCACTTCGCCGCCATCATTTCCCCGCAAGCGGGACAAGCGCCTGAAAAGCGTGATTTTCAGGCTCATTGCTTCAGCCGTTGCGACGAAGGAAGCTACGGATGAAGACAGCAACTGGTTACTGCGACAGCCAGCCAACGCAACCGCTGTCGCTATCCGTAAGCAAGCAAAGCTTGCTAACGGCTACCGCCGGCGCGGGCGTCCGCTCCCGCGGCCGCCAGAGCGGTTGCCGTTTTCAACAGCAAACCGCTCTAATAACGGCAAACATGTTCATACCCCGGATGCGCGCAGCAGTTCCGGGCGCACGCGGGCGATGAAGGAAACCGTAAACATGGTGATCAGGCCTTCAACCAGCATCACGGGCAGATGAGCCAGCAGGAGCAGTTGCGCCGCGGCCAGAAAGCCTTCGTTGGTGAAAGCCAGGGCAAGGGCCGTAAAAATGCCGGCTCCGGCCACGCCCAGCGCGCCGCCGCAGAAAGCGGCAACGCGCAGGCCGTTCCGGCCGGGCCAGGCGCGCGCAATGGCGCGATAGCAATACCAGGCGAGCACCCCGGCAAAGCTCATGGTAAAGGCGTTCACGCCCAGGACCGTGAGCCCGCCGTACTGAAAAAGCAGGGCTTGCAGGGCCAGGGCCGCGAGAATGGCCGGAAAGGCGGCCCAGCCGAGCAAAACGCCCAGCAGCCCGTTGAGAATCAGATGCGCGCTGGCCGGGCCCACGGGCACATGGATCAAGGAAGCCACAAAAAAGGCGGCGGCAAGAATGGCCACGGTCATCAAGCGGTCGTACTCCAGCCCGCGCAGCCCCACGGCCGTGCCGATCACGGTCAGAACCGCGCCTGCGCCGAGTACGGCCGGGGAAAGAACGCCTTCTGCAATATGCATGTCTGTTCCTTGCGCGCAGGCCTTGCGGGCTGTGTTGCCACAGCCAGCCAGGGCGCGCGCCTGCCAAATGAAGGTGAAAGCCAGGCTGCCCGGCCCGAGCTCGCCCGCGCGTCTTTCGCATGTCCGGACGCAGCCGCTCAGCCTGCGACCGCCTTCTGCTCCGAAGCTCCGCGCTTGCGCTCTCCGCTCCGCGCAGACCTCGCAGCCGCGCGGAGCCGGTTCAGCAAACCGCTCTAGTTGGTTTTAGGGGCCGTAAACTCCAGCCAGAGCACAGCGCCCAGCTCAACGTCCCTGGGTTCACCCTTGTAGTCTATTTTTTCCCTGGCCGTGTTCAGCGCCGAGAAACCCCACCAGCCGGCCCAGGGCACGCCATAGGAAAACACGCCGTTTTCATCGGCCTTGACCACCTGAGTGACGAAGTATTCATTGGGCGCCTGATGACTTTTCTTCTTGTTGTAGCATTCCACTTCCACTTCCGCGCCGGGCACGGGCTTGCCGTCCAGAAGCACCCGGCCCTGAAAGACGTTGCCCGCGTAATTGGCGAAAGGCCGGGTCAGCGGAACAATTTCGGTCTTCAGGCCCAAAGGCTCATCCCAGCCTTCCTCGTTGCCGAAAGCCGCCACCACGGTCTTGGCGTAATGGATGATATAGCAGTTCTCTGCGGGTTCGTAATACGGCGCGGGCTCCACGGCGAATTGGTAGACGCCCGGTCTTTTCACCTTGTACGCGGCCTGCCAGGCCTTATGGCCCATGATGGAGGCAGGCTTGAGGCTTGCCTTCAGATCTTCCGTCCTGCCGCCCATGCTCACGGTGAAAGCCTTGGGCTCGGCCATTTCCATGCCCTGCATTTCCATGGGATGCGAAAAAGAGATGGCGAGTTTCAGATCCGCGTCTTTTTTTTCCGTCACTGTGGAGGCGGAGGGAATGAGCATGCCGAAATGGGCCTCGGCCCGGGCGACAAAACAGAGTACAAGAGCCAGGCTCGCGCAGCAGATTTTCCACATGGTAGCGTTTCCTTATGGCAGTTAATGTTGTGGCTGCGCTGAAAGAGGCGCGCCTGCCGCCCGGTCTGCACAGCGCCAACGGCTGCCCGCACCGATGCGCATCTGCCCGCGGTTTTCAAGGATTTCAAACCAGGCGGCGCGCCGCGACGGCCTTTACTTGGTAACACAAAATTTAAAAAAGTAGCAAGAGGGAAATTGCGCCGGGCCGAAAAAAAGACGGCTGCGTACAGAAAATCAAGACGGCGGCAGGCAGCTTCCAGGCCTTGAAAAAGGCGACAGCGTGCCTGATTGCCGGCTGGAGGTTGAAAGCTCGCAAACCCCGTTCTGCGGGATTTGCGAGCTTTCTGAAGAAGTGTTGCGCAGCAGAGTTTTTTTTCGGATTTGCGCTGCCTACTTGGGCAGCATACCCGCGTAACTGGCGCTTTTGACGTTCTTTTTCACGAATTCCAGGCCTTCCTTGCGGGGTGAGCCGGCTATGCTGGTCACCAAAAAGGCGTCGCCCTCGGTGGCAACCCAAACCCGGGCCGAAATGTTCTGTTGCATGAAGGTGAAGGTATACTGGCCGTTTTTTTCCACCGGCGGCTTTTCGGACTTGAACTGCTCAGCAAACATGCCTGCAATGCTTTTGGCGTCAACGCCGCCGTTGGGACCGGCGACCAGGGTCACGGAAAGCGCGCCCGAGGCCTTGGCGAATATCGCGGTGCTCACGCCCTGGTTTTCCGAGGGGGGCACGGCTTTCCAATCGTCAGGCACATTGACGGTAAAATACTGGGTCGTAACCTCTTCAGCCAGAGCGGGCACGGCCAAAAGCATCATGAACACTACGGCCATAAATTTTTTCATCATTATAAACATCTCCTGATAGGACGCGTCGGTAAAGTCTGGCAGTCAGGGCTGCGCGGCTGCGGGAACCGCTTTGCTCCGTGCCAGGGCCCCGGACGCCGGGCCTGTTTTCTCCTATCGGATACGGTATAAAAACACAAGGCTGCTTTCGCCGGGCGTGCCCGCGGATTTTCGCCTGCGGGCAAAACCGGCCCGGCCCCTGCCCGGTGAAAACGCCTCAGACCGCGAGCGCCTGCGCCAGATCCTCCAGAATGTCGTCAATGTGCTCAATGCCTATGGAAAGGCGTACGGTATTGGGGCGGATGCCGGCTTCGGCCAGTTCCGCCGCGTTGAGCTGGCCGTGCGTGGTGGAGGCGGGATGGATGACCAGTGATTTGGCGTCCGCCACATTGGCCAGCAGGGAAAAAATCCGCAGCCGGTCGATGAAGGCGCGTGCCTCCTGCGCCCCGCCTTTGATCTCCACGGTGAAGATCGAGCCGCCGCCCCGCGGGAAATACTTTTTATACAAATCATGGCTCGGGCTCTGCGGCAGGCTGGGATGATTGACCTTTTCCACGCGCGGGTGCCTGTGCAGAAATTCCACCACGCGCAAGGCATTGCGCACATGGCGCTCCACGCGCAGGGAAAGGGTTTCCAGACCCTGGAGGAAAAGAAAGGCGTGCAGAGGCGCGAGCGTCGCTCCCAGGTCGCGCAGCAGCACGGCCCGCGCTCTGAGCGCGAACGCGGCCGGGCCCCCGGCCTGCACAAAACTCAGCCCGTGGTAACTCTGATCCGGTTCGCTGAATTGCGGAAATTTTCCCGAAGCCGCCCAGTCAAAGCGGCCGCCGTCCACAATAACGCCGCCCAGAGCCGCGCCGTGGCCGCCGATGAACTTGGTGGCCGAATGGACCACGATATCCGCGCCGTGCTCCAGGGGGCGCAGCAGATACGGCGTGGCGAAGGTATTGTCGATGACCAGCGGAATCCCCCGGCTGTGGGCCAGCCGGGCCAGGGCTTCAATGTCCATGATATTGCTGTGGGGATTGCCCAGGCTTTCAATAAAAACGGCGCGGGTTTCCGGGCGGATGGCTTTTTCAAAAGCGCCGGGCTGGTGCGGATCGACAAAACTGGTGCTGATGCCCCAGGACTTGAGCGTATGCGCAAGCAGGTTATATGTGCCGCCGTAGAGCGTCTTTTCCGCCACAATATGTTGCCCCGCGCCTGCCAGATTCTGCAGCGCGCAGCTCACCGCGGCCGCGCCGCTGGCCACGGCCAGGGCCGCCGCGCCGCCTTCCAGGGCCGCCATGCGCCGCTCGAAGGCCTCCTGGGTGGGATTGGTCAGCCGGCCGTAAATATTGCCGGCATCCTCCAGGCTGAAGCGGGCCTGGGCGTGTTCGCAGTCCCGAAAGACGAAGGAGGCAGTCTGATAGACAGGCACGGCCCTGGCTCCGGTGGCCGGGTCGGGTTGTTCCTGACCGGCGTGGACCTGAAGCGTTTCAAAGCGCAGGGAAGAGGTTGCGGTCATCGGGTGCTCTCTTGTGGATGCGGGGAGCGGCCTGTACAACCGGGCCGCAGGGTTGGAAAAATTTTCATAGTTATTAAGTATGAATTGAGTACGTTATGTGCGCGGGCCTTGTCAAGCCAAACGCGCGGGCCGCCCCCAAAAGAATCGCAGACTGCATGGCTGAGCCAGTGCTGGCAAAAACCGTCTGCCCCGCAACAGCACTGTCTGCCGTGCGATATGTCGCGGCACTCACCCGTTCCGGCGTTGAAGCCCCTTGCCCTGCGGCGCAGGATGCGCGGCGTTGCGGTCACGCGGCGTGCGACGTATCATGCGACGTCCGAAACACGGGCGGCAGGCCGGGCCGCCACAGCAAGCGAGGCACAATCATGAAAGCGGAAATCATTTCTGTGGGCACCGAGCTCTTGCTCGGTCACACTGTGAATACCGACGCGGCCCATGTGGCGCGGGAGCTTTCCGCCCTGGGCGTGGATCTGCTCCATGCCCATACGGTGGGGGACAATGCCGGGCGGCTGGAAGCGGCTCTGCGCGAAGCCCTGGAGCGCAGCGATCTGGTGATTACCACCGGCGGCCTGGGCCCCACGGACGATGATCTGACCAAGGAAACCGTGGCCCGGGTTGCCGCTGCCCCGCTTGTGGAACATGCGGACAGCCTGCGTCGCCTGAAAGAGTATTTCGGCACGCGGCCCATGAGCGCCAACCAGCGCAAGCAGGCCTTTCTGCCGCGCGGCTGCGTGGCCTTTCCCAATGCCGTGGGCACCGCGCCGGGCTGCGCCGTGCCGCTTGCAAAGGGGAAAACAGTTATTCTGCTGCCCGGGCCGCCTTCGGAGCTGCTCCCCATGTTGCGCGACAGCGTTGTGCCTTTTTTGCAGCAACGGACCAACGAAGTCATAGCTTCTTTCATGGTGCGCACCTTTGGCATCGGCGAAGGCGCGGCCGCGGAGCGCATTGCCGATCTCACCGGGGGGGCCAATCCCACGGCCGCCACCTATGCGACCGGGGGCGAGATGTTCGTGCGGGTTACGGCCAAAGCCAAAGACGCGGCCTCCGCAGCGTCTTTGGCCGCGCCTCTGGTGGAAGCCGTGCGCCGTCGCCTGGGGGATGTGGTGTACGGCGTGAATGTAACCGGCCTGGAGAGCGTGGTGGTGCCGGAGCTGATCCGCCGGGGCCTCAGTCTGGCCACAGCCGAATCCTGTACCGGCGGGCTGCTGGCCAAACGGATCACGGATCAGCCGGGCGCGTCCGCAGTTTTCGGCGTGGGCCTGGTGACCTACGCCAATGCGGCCAAAACCCGTCTTCTGGGCGTGCCCGAGGATCTGTTGCGCGCGCAGGGGGCCGTGAGCCCGGAAGTGGCGCGGAGCATGGCGGCCAATGTGCGTGCGCGCTATAACAGCACCTTTGGCATCGGCATTACCGGCGTGGCCGGACCGGACGGCGGCACGCCCGAAAAGCCCGTGGGCCTGGTGTACATTGCGCTCAGTGACGAAAAGGAAACCCGGCTGCGCGTCATGCGTCCCCAGGGCCGCTACCTGGGGCGGGAATGGACGCGCAGCAGAGCGGCAAGTCATGCCCTGGACTTGTTGCGGCGGCGGCTTTTCGGTCTGCCTTCGGAGCCGGACTAGAGCATTTTCACTTGGAAAATGCTCTGCTGACGCGAAAGCGGCAGCCGCCGCAACGCGGCGTACATTCAGGCGAAAACCGCGTTTTTCGCCTGAATGCCACCTTTGACTTTCATAAAAAGTCAAAGGTAATCTGCTCTAGAGCATTTTCACTTGGAAAATGCTCTGCTGACGCGAAAGCGGCAGCCGCCGCAACGCGGCGTACATTCAGGCGAAAACCGCGTTTTTCGCCTGAATGCCACCTTTGGCTTTCATAAAAAGTCAAAGGTAATCTGCTCTAAAGTTCGCCTGCGCCTGTCTCTGCTGTCGTCATCCGCAAGGCGGCACAGCCGCCAACGACTGCCGTTCTGCGGCCGCGCGGCACGGCTTCTTACAGGACAGGCTTGCGGCTGCGCATAATGGGCGCGCCCAAATGCATTTCATGCATGATTTGCGGCACTTCAGCGGCCCTGGCCGCATCACCGCGCAACAGCACGAATACCAGATACAACTTTCCGTCGCGCTGCATGCGGGTGCGGAATCCTCTGCCCTCCAGACGCTGGCGCAGGGCGTCGACGCTGTCCTCATCCTTGAAAGCCGCCACTTGAAAGACATAATCAAACATGGCGGCAGGATTTGCGGCCTGGGGCCGGGGCATTTCTCCGGCAGCGCCGGGGGCGGGAACAGCGGGTTGCGCGGTTGCCGGGGGGATTGCGGGCCGGAAAGCAGGAGCTGCCGCCGCGGCCAGGTCAGCCCCGCCGCCCTGAGCAGCTTGCGGCCCGCCCGCTTCCCGCGCGGCAGCCTCGCCTGCTCTGCCACGCAAGGCGAGAGCAAAACGCAGCTCCTCAGGAGCAAGTATCTGCGGGTCTTTTTCAGGAGTCTCCCGCGCCGCGGCCGCATCACCATCCCGCGAATCTCCGGCCGCTGCGTGGGCGGCGGGTTGCAAGGCAGCGGCGCTCTGGCGTGACGAATATGCGCGCCCGCTCATGACTCCTGCCACATAGGCCAGGACAACGGCCGCCAGGACCAAAAAACACAGCGTCAGAAGCGACGAGAAACGCAGGGGCGTGCTGCGTTCCGGGTTCTGGTCTCCCGCGTTGGGCTTTTTTGTGACAAAAGCCATGTCTCTACTCTGCCTCCGATTGCCGTTTCCTGCCGCCGGAAGGGCGGAACGCCTGCTTGCCGTAAGCTTTTCGCTGCGAAACATAGCAACAGAGCGCAGAAGCGTAAAGCGCGCAAAAGCCGTGGCTGTTTTGGGGCATGCACGCTGCGCCTGCCCAGGAGCGCGGCTTGACAAGCGCCCCCCGGACATTGCTAAAGTGCAAGCCTCACCACCGCAACCGGAGCTTGCCATGAACCTCTTGCAACGCCGTTTCAGGCTGTTTTTGCTCTGCCTGTTTCTCTGTGCTCCGAGTTTGGCGCCGACTCCGGCCGCCGCGGAAGATGCCGCCTTGGCAATCAGCAACCAATCCAGCGGCGATTTGCTCAATATTCGATTCACATCCAGGAGACGTGTTTTTTTTGTGCGTCTGGACATGCAGCCCGGCGGCCAGGATGAAATCGAAAATCCCGGCGGCACAGCGGATCTGCGTCTGGACACGGGCCTGGCGTTCTGCTCCTTCAAGGCCGTGCCCCTCGGGCAGACGCGCCGCCTCACCTTTTGCGGCGATCATGCCGCCTGTCTGATTCTGGACATGCGCAACAAGAGCAGCCGCCATTTCAGCGGCACGGTGCAAAGCCTGCTGCCGGGACCGGACAGCAGGCCGGTTTGCGCGCTGGATCAGTTTCGCCCGGGCATGAGCATGCGCGAAGTGTGCGGGCTGCTGCCCCCCGACCCGCCGCGCGACGACAACGACGCCGTGCTGGCAGGTCTGGGTTTCGCCGGCCTGACCTGGGCTGCCCGCCTTTCGCCGGGGCAGCCGCCCGCCGGGGGCAAACCGTCCGCGCAAGGGCCGGATCTCCTGGATCATCTGGAACTGCGGCGGCCTCTCACTGCCGAAAACCTTGCCGTGCTGCTGCGCAGCCTGTACGCCCAGGGATACAGGCCCTGGCAGGCGGAACTGCCCGGCCTGGATATGGATTTTACCGAAATGACGGCTCTGGAGCCGGTGAAGCAAAAGGATATTTTACAAAAGGCCCTTGACTACTTTCTTGCATCCGGCCGTGGCGAAGCCACGATCATGCTGGCGCCCGCCGCCATGCTGCCCGCTCTGGCCAATGCCGACGCGCCGCAAAAGGATGTGCAGTTGTTTACGTTGACGTTGCGGCAGGCTTCCCGCACGCTGATTGTGGACGTGGCCGCGTATGCGGCAGGCGAAGGCGGTCGTTGAAAAGACGGAGCCTTGCAAAGGCAGCCTGCCCTGCTCTAATTTCATTAGCAAAACGCTCTAAAAGGGTCACAGCAGCGTTACGACGCTTTCTTTGCCGCGCGCATTTCGCGCAGCCAGGCATACCAGCTCTCAAGGCCCGCCCCGCTGCGGCAGGAAAGCTCAAAGACGGCCAGATCCTTGTTCAGCCTGGTGGCAAAGGCGCGGGCGCGCTCCAGATCAAAGTCGACATGGGGCAGCAGATCAATCTTGTTCAGCACCAACGCTTTGGCCAGATTGAAGAGCAGGGGATATTTTTCAGGTTTGTCGTCGCCTTCGGCCACGCTCAGCAGAGCGACCTTGGCATCCTCGCCGCAGTCGAACTCCACCGGGCATACCAGGTTGCCCACATTTTCAATGAACAGAATATCCAGCCCGGCCAGATCCAGATTGTCCAAGGCCGAGAGAACCATATTGCTGTCCAGATGGCAGCCGCCATCGGTATTGATCTGCACGGCCTGCGCGCCGGTGGCCGCCACCCGGCGGGCGTCGTTGTCCGTCTGCAAATCGCCCTCAATGACCGCCATGCGGAACTCGCCGGCCAGATCGCGCAGGGTGCGCTCCAGAAGAGCCGTCTTGCCCGCGCCGGGAGAGCTGATCAGATTCAGGGCCAGGATGCTGCGTTCACTGAGCCGCCGGCGCACCTGCGCGGCCATTTTTTCATTGGCTTCCAGAACATTGCGGACAACGGGAATCTGCATGCGCTTTCTCCTCACTGAAAGAAAAACAGCCGTCGCAAAGGGGGCTGTTCAACAAGCTTGCGTTTTCTCCTCCGGCAGCGAGAAGCGAAATACCGGCTGAAAACCGCTTCTCCCGGCAACCTCTGGAGAGATAAAAATCTTTTCCCCGACTTCAGCGGGCTTCCAGATGACTCAGTATCAATTCCTTGCCCTGCTCCACAACATGCCCGAATTGCTCCCCGCAGCCCGGGCACGGCTGCAAAAGGGCCTCCTGGCCTTCACCGCCAAAGATCTCGCCGCAGAACGGGCAGCGCAGACGCAGGGGCAGGCGGACCAGTTCAAGGCGCGCACGTTCATGGGGCGTGCCTTTGATCAGCGCCTCAAAACACAGCTCCAGAGATTCCGGCACCACGCCGGCGATCGCGCCGTATTCCACGCGCACCACTTCCAGACGGCTACAGTTTTTGGCGGCTATTTCTTCTTCCGCCATACGCAGAAGGCTTTGGGCAATGGTCATTTCGTGCATTCCTTACGGTACTCGAAAGGCCCTGCCGCGTAAAGGGTGCGGGACAATCTTGCCATTCGGCGCAAATGATGTACATTTTACGCATGCGTCCACCCAAATATTTAGGCGTGTACTCTTTTGCCTCCGTCAAGGCGGACGGTCCGCGCAAAACGCTTTTCTTCGTCTGGGAGCTTGCGTCGCAGGAGTACGCCGTGCAGCAGTTGGACAAGGCCTTTCAGCCCATGTCCACGCCGGAACGCGTCAGCGCGGCAGACTTTGCCGCCCGCTTCAGGTCCGAGCCAACCATCCTGGCCATGCCCGTGACCATGCTGGATATTCGCCATCTGGCGGATGGGCCTCAACCCCAGGTTTCCGCGCCCGGCCAGCACGACCCGGACCTGGAAGATGCCCGCGTGCGCGCCCTGGAAGCCGCGCGCAGAGCCAAACAAATTGAGAGCGGCCTGCGCGAGAGCTTTCGCAAGGCTCTCTTGCGCCTGAAACGCCCGCGGGAACGCCAGGCCGCGATCCTCGCCCTGGAGCAGCTTGCGGCTTCCAGAGAAAATATTATGCCGACCCACAAGCATATGTTCCGCGATTTCGGGGTCAAACTGCGCAAAAGCTCCCAGCCCGAATTGGCTTTGCTTTTCGGCAAACGCGTGCTTGAACTGGCTCCGGAGGACGACCACGCGCACTTTAATCTGGCCCGCATCCTGTGCGCGCTGAAATTCTATGATGAAGCCGCCGCCCACATCCACATGGCCATGCGACTGGACGCCGATGAAACTCTTTACCCCCGGATGCTGGCCCAGATCAGTAAGGAAAAACAGCTTCGGCCCGACAAGAGCCACCCCTTGCGGGCTCGTTGAACCGCCGAAGCGCAGCAACGCCATTTCGGCAGGAGCCTCACGGCATGAATAAAGTTATTCTCAGTCTTATTCTGGCGGTCTGTGTGCTGGGTATGGCGCTGATCATGCTTAACGAGCGCCTGGGCCGCAAATCCGAACCGGCACCGGCCCCTGTGGTGGAATCCGGCGCGCCCGCCTCTCCTGAGGGCAACGCAGGCCTGTCCACGCTGCCGTCTGAGCAGGCTCACAACGCTCTTTCCTCTCCTGCGGCTCCAAGCCGGGAGCAAGACCGCCAGGAACCCGCGCTGCCGCCTCTGCCGCCTCTGCCCGTTGACCCGCAGGGCGGACAGAATGCGCCCATAGTGGAACGTGACGTCCCCCAGGCTTTGCCGCAGGAAAGCACCATGCCCGGACCTCAGGCCGACGCGGCTCGCCGTGCCGAACCGCCTGCTGTTCCGGCCGCGGAAAAGACGCCTGCCGAAACTCCTGCTGCGCAGCAGAAGAAAGCCGACCTGCCGGCCCAGGCGGAAAAAGGCAAAGCCGGGAAAAGCAGAGCTGAAAAGCCCAAAACGGAAAAGACGGCAAACAACAACGCCCCCGCCGTGGCAAAAGCGGCAGGCGGAGAACGCAGCATCAGCCGTTTTGTGATCTTTGCGCGCGATAAAGGGGCCACTGTGCGCCTTGTGGGTTCCGTGCCCATCCGTTACAAAACCATGGCTCTGACCAACCCGGAGAGGCTTGTGGTGGATCTGGAAGGGCAATGGCAAATCAAGGCCCCGGGCGTGCCTGAAAATGTCCTGGTGCGCAATGTGCGCATCGGCAAGATGGCGGACAAAACCAGGGTCGTCATTGATTTGTCCGAAAAACCCGCGCGCACCCGCTTTGTGCTCTCCAAGGACAGGAATACCCTGGACGTGCGCGTGGATCAGTAAGATCCGCCTGATCCGCGGTCCTGCCAGGGCGGAAGGCTCAGCTTTTTGCCCGGCTAGAGCCTTTTCAAAGAGAAAATGCTCTAGGCCGCGCACATTTTTCCGCAGGGCGAAAGAGTGCGCAGCAGGCTGAGCAGATCCGTCACCCCATGTCGGCGGCAAGCCAGATAGCAGCTTGTATATTCGCGATGCGTGAGCCGGGCGGCGAAAACAGGGTAGCGTCGTTCCCGGGCGGCAAAGGGCAGGCCCAGCAGCGGCCCCAGGGCCGGATGGATGGGCAGCCAGAAATCCTCCTGCGGATGAACGTAGGTTCGGCGCGCGTCTTCCGGCAGACGGCCCAGACCAAGCAGACGCAAAAGGCAGTCCGCCACGTGAAAGAGTAAGGTTTTGCCCGGATGGTTGACTGTGATGAACAATTGCTCGTCTCGCCAGCGCTCGCGCAAAAGCGACGCGCAGCGAATAGGGGCATGCGCTTCCTTGGCCTCCTCGCGCGTCAGCGAATCCTCGGCCACGGCCGCCACGTCGCCCAGCAATGCGGGATCGCCCCGCAGATAGAGATGCAGAACCTCCTCCGGGGCCAGACCCTGGGCCAATAAACGCTCCAGCAGACTGTCCGCGAAGTTGACGGCTTTTATGGCGTTGGTCCAGAATGGCCAGTATCCCTTGAAAAAAAGATTGGGAATTTCCACAACCTGACAGGAAGGTGAAAGACGCGGCAGGAGCTGCTCGGTGGAAAGCGCGCCCCAACGCGGGGCAAGACGCTGATACAGAAAAAGCGCGCACTGTTTCAGATCCGCTTCGGCAATGCTTTGGCGGGTGTAGTTGACATACTGCCGGATGCGGAAAAAGCGGCTGAAGGCCGGGCTGTTTTCCAGCAGCGGGCGCAAGGCGTCACCCTGGCAGTTGGCGTGCAGAAGACAAAGGGCCGATGGCATGAAATATCCGTCAAAAAAACATTTTTGCCGGAATCCTGCACAGATTATGCCAGAAAGCGACAGGTGGACGGAATGTGCCGCCACGGCGCCGACAGGCGCTCTGTGGGCAGCTCCCTGGCGGCATTTTCAGGCGTCCGGCATTTCCAGATAGGTGGCAGTCTGGCTGCCTTTTTCCGAGACGCTCACGCTGAAGAGGCGCACGGCCCGCGCCTGGGGATCAGCGCTGTGAGCCAGCCGATGGGCCACATTTTGCCAGATGTGGCGAGCGAGATTCTCCGAAGAGGGATTGATGCGCTCAAAGGGCGGCGTTTCGTTGAGAACCCGGTGGTCCAGCTCCTGCAGGGTCTCCTTGAGCGCGCTTTTGAGCGTTTTGAAATCCAGCAACAGCTCGGTATCCGGTGTCAGGCGCTCGCCCTCTACCGTCAATTCCACGGCGAAATTGTGGCCGTGCAGGCGTTCGCATTTGCCCTGGTAGCGGCGCAGGGCATGCCCGGCCGAAAATTCGTCGCGCACCGTAAGGCGCCAGAATTGCCGCGCCATCAGGACAAGATCCAGTAGACTATCAGGGCCGAGATGAAAACAATGATGATAGCCAGGACAATGCGGGCGTTCTGGTTCCATTCAAAGCCGGGAGTCTCGTCATCCAGTTCGGCATCGCTGACGGATGTGGACGGCGGGCTGAAGATGCGTTGCAGCCAGGAGGAAAAGGACATGGTTCTCCAGAAAAAAGATTGTTGCGCGATTACGATGCTGTTCGCCCCATATTACTGAGAGGCTGTTTTTTTGTCAAAAGGTGCGAGAGGGCCGAAAATCATCAGCCCCCAGTACCAGGCAACACCTGAAACGAAGTGTTCAGTCCCACTGCGCCCCTTTCGCTTGCGCCTTGCGCCCGCATTCCGTACATTGGGCTGGAGCCTTTGCAGGCTTCATACCGCACGCAAGGAGAAAGCCATGAAAGTTCTTTTGCTCAACGGCAGTCCGCACCCCAAGGGCTGCACGTATACGGCCCTGTCAACCGTGGCCGACCAGCTTGAAAAAAACGGTCTGGCCACGGATATTTTGCAAATGGGCAACAAAGCCGTGCGCGGCTGCATTGCCTGCGGCAAGTGCGCGAAAACCGGCTACTGCGTGTTCACCGACGATGCGGTCAACACGGCCATTGACAAGCTGCGCGAGGCCGATGCCTTCGTGGTGGGTTCGCCGGTCTATTATGCCGGGCCCAACGGCTCCATCTGCGCCTTTCTGGATCGGATGTTCTACCTGAAAGCCGCGCCCTACGCCTTCAAACCCGCAGCCGCGGTGGTCAGTTGCCGCCGGGGCGGGGCCAGCGCCTCCTTTGACCGACTCAATAAATATTTCACCATTGCGCGCATGCCCGTAGTTTCCTCCCAGTACTGGAACTCCGTGCACGGGAATACCCCGCAGGAAGTGCTTCAGGACAGGGAAGGCCTGCAGATCATGCGCACGCTGGGCGACAATATGGCCTGGCTGCTCAAGTGCATTGCCGCAGGCAAGGCCGCGGGCGTGGCCTGTCCGACGCCGGAACCCTGGGAGCCTACCAACTTCATCCACTGAGGATTGCGCGCAAAGCAGGATTTTTTCGCTGCCGGGCAAAAAATCCGGGCTGAGGGCGCAGCTCCGAAGCCGGGCCCGGCATCAGGACACATCCGGCCTTTGCACATGACAGAGGCGGCCGGCGCCCTGCGCTTTATGCGGTACAGGGCGCCGGCTGTGCTGTCTTTGATCCGCACAGGCGATTCTGCCGCAAGAGCAAGGGCGAACGCGCGGCGCCGTGCCAGACAGTCTGAAGAGCCTTCTGGCGCCGCAGCGCGCACCCTTGCATATTTTCCAAAAATACGTACTCTTACATAAACAGTCCGGCATGCCTGCGGTATACGCGCGCCTATGTGGCGCTGCGTCCGTCTTTGCTCTTGCAGGTTTCGGCATGCCTGCCGCAAATTTTTCGCGGTGGTTCCTTCGGACCACCCCACAAAAGGATTTTCATGACCACTGACCAGGATTTTTCCGGGGCCGCGTCTGACGCTTCCGCCCCCAATGCGCCGGACAGCGCAAGCCAGGACGCCCCCAAGCCCAAACGTCGCACTTCTTCCCGCAGATCTTCAAAAAAACCTTCCGATGCAGTCACGCAGGAGTCCGCCGAGGTCGGCAACAGTGCCGCCGAGGCTGTGGAAGTGGCTTCCCAAAGGCCCAAAACTTCCAAATCACGCGGCAACCGGGCACGCGCCGCTGCGACGCCCGACGAAAATACGGCAGAGCCTGCGGCCAGGCCCCGGCGTTCCACGGCGCGGCGCGCCCAACGCCCCAAAACCGCGGCAAAAACCGACACAGAGACAGCGCCGGCCGCAATGCCTCTGCCCCCGCCCGAACAAGCCCCAGAGGGCGATACCCAACAACTTTCCACCCCTCTTGCGCCGGATGGCAAAGCCAGGCCCACGGCTCCGAAGCGTGCCCGCGCAAGCGCGGCCCGCGGCGCTCGCGGCAGCCGCTCCAAGCAATCAGAAAATGAGCAGCCGGCCCCGCCCGAAGCGGCAGCATTGCAGGAAGTCGAATCCGGGACAGTGGAAAGCCGCCTCAGCGAAGCGCCTTTGGCTCCCGTGGAAAACGCGCCCGCTACGCAGGATGCGCCTCCGTCCCAGGCTGTGACGGCAGACGATGCAAGTGCTGCAACGCCGGACGAGGCGGCGGCCATTGATGCGTCGGAAGCATCCGCCGCAACGGATGAAAACGGCGAGTCGCCCAGGCGCAAAAGCCGCCGGGGCCGCCGGGGCGGTCGCGGGCGCAGCCGCAAGACCAGGCCGGCTGACGCGGACGAGGCCGCAGCAGATGCCGTGAGCGAAGCTGTTGCCCACAGTGCGGATGATGACGCGGATATGCCGGCGGAAGAGGCCGCCAGCCCCGACGACGGGGCACAAACGGCTCACGCCCGCGCCAAAGCGACAAAAAGCCGTGAAACCCGGAGCGTTGACGATGAGAGCGGGACGAACGCCACAGCGCGGGCTGCCACGGCCAGGGCCAAGGCGGACGCCGCGCCCGGCAAACGGCGCATGTTCATCAGCGTGCTGCCCGGCGAGCAGGTGGAGGTGGCCCTGGCCGAAGAAGGTCAGGTGCTGGAATACTACCTTGACATGCTCCACCAACGCAAAATCAAGGGCAATATTTACAAGGGCGTCATTCACAATATCGACACCAACCTGCAAGCCGCCTTTGTGAGTTACGGCTCGGGCAAAAACGGCTTTTTGCAGATTGACGAGATTCATCCCGAGTACTGGCTCGCGCATCACGAGCCGGCCAAAGGCAAAAAATTTCCGCCCATCCAGAAGGTGCTCAAGGCCGGGCAGGAAGTGCTTGTGCAGGTGGTCAAGGAGCCCACAGGCAACAAGGGCGCGTTTCTGACCACCTGGCTTTCGCTGGCAGGACGCTTTCTGGTGCTCACGCCGGGTCAGGAACAGATCGGCGTTTCGCGCAAGGTGGATAACGACGAGGAACGCAGCCGCCTGCGTGATCTGATGACCGGCATTGATCCCGGTCAGGGCCTGGGTGTCATCGTGCGCACGGTCAGCGCCGGCACGCCCAAGACCACGCTGAAAAACGATCTGCAATATCTCAAACGCCTCTGGCGCGACATCCGCAAAAAAGCCACCGAAGTTTCGGCCCCGGCCCTGGTTTACCAGGAACCCGGCCTTTCCGAGCGCGCGGTGCGCGACTACCTCACGGACGATGTGTGCGAAATCTGGGTGGACAATGAAGAGGTCGCCCAGTCTATCCGCGATACCGTCAGCCTGCTTTTCCCGCGCAAAAAGGATCTGGTACGGCTGCACGACGACGTGCGCCAGCCCATGTGGGAACGTTTCAGCCTTCGCCGTCAACTCGATCAAATCTATTCCCGCGAAGTGCTCTTGCCTTCTGGCGGTCGCCTGGTCTTTGACCAGACCGAAGCGCTGATGGCCATTGATATCAATTCCGGCAAAATTTCCGGCAAGGGCAATTTTGAAGCCATGGCCCACAAGACCAATATGGAAGCCGCGGAAACCATTGCCCGCCACCTCAAATTGCGGGATGTGGGCGGGCAGGTGGTCATTGACTTCATCGAAATGCGCGAAAAAAAACATGTGCTGGAAGTGGAAAAGACCCTGCGCGCCGCCATGAAAAACGATCGCGCGCGGCACGACGTAGGCCGGATGAGCTCCTTCGGCCTGCTGGAACTGGTGCGCCAGCGCACCGGCTCCTCGGCCCTGGCCATCACTATGGAGCCCTGCCCGGCCTGCGGCGGCACGGGCCAGCGCCGCAACCTGGAATGGCAGGCCCTGCAGGCCCTGCGTGAACTGCGCCGCACCTTGCGCGCCGGTTCCAATCAGAAATGCGTTTTTCAAACCAGCCCGGAACTGGGCCTCTATCTGCTCAACCACAAGCGCGACAGTCTGCGCGAAATGGAGCAGGATTACGGAAAATGCCTGGAAATAGCGATCCGCGCCTGAACGACGCGGCCTTGCCGGATCAGACCGCAAGCTCGTCCTGCCCCAGGCCCTCCGGGCATGGTTTTCGCTCGGATCAGCGCGGCCCCAAGAGCCTGCTCTTGCATGTCTGCTGCGGCCCCTGCGCGATCATGCCTCTCAGCCGCCTGCTGGACGAGGGCTTTGCGCTCACGGCCTGGTTCATGAATCCCAATATCCACCCCCTGACCGAATACCTGCGCCGCCGCGAGGCAGCCGGGGAATGCGCCGCGCGGCTGGGCGTGGATATTCTTTACGCGGACGAAACCTGGGATATTACGGCCTGGCTGCGCGCCGTGGCCGGCCGGGACGTGCCGCCGTCGCGTTGCGCCTTCTGCTGTGAAAGCCGCCTTGCGGCCGCTTTTGCCAAAGCGCGGGAGCTGGGCTTTGCCTGGGTGAGCACCAGCCTGCTCTACTCCCGTTACCAGCCGCATGAGACCATCGCTGCGGCGGGCCAGCGCCTGACGCAAACGTATGCGGCCAGGCCGGAGAACAGTGAGGCTTGCGACCGAGGCGGCCCTGCCTTTCTCTATCGGGATTTCCGCACAGACTGGCAGGCAGGCATTGACCGTTCCAAGGCCTGGGGCCTTTACCGCCAGCCCTATTGCGGGTGTGTGTACAGCGAAGCGGATCGCTACCGCAAACGGCTTGTCCGTTTGACGCAGCACGCTGCCAGGCAGTAGCGCCTATTGTTTTTGAAACGCTCGCTCCGGCGCGTAACGGCGAAAGTAACTTTGGCCTGCGCCTGGCTCTGCTGTCGTCATTCGTAAGGCGGCACAGCCGCCAACGGCTGACGCGCGCGGGCGGGCAGGGCTTCGCCCTGCCAGAGCGTTTAGCTGATTTCATGAGCAAAATGCTCTAATTGTTATGCCAGGATAACTTTTTGCTTGACCTGGCGCGCGCTTTTCCGTAAGAAACATTCTGTCTTCACCATTCCCCGATAGCTCAATCGGCAGAGCGGGTGACTGTTAATCACTAGGTTGGCGGTTCAAGTCCGTCTCGGGGAGCCAATTCCAAATCCAAGGAAGCCCCACAAAGCCCAAAAGGCCTTGTGGGGCTTCACTTTTCTCCTTTTTGACGCTCCACGGCCATCCGGTAACGTCTATCGACATACCGACCGTCAGGTCGGTTGTGAGCTGTCGCGCAAAATGAGAATTTTTTTCACGATAAATGAGAACGTGCCGGGGCATTTTTTACGCTCTGGCACGTTCTTTGTATATGGCCTCAATCCGCGATATGGCCTCAATCCGCGTTGCCCGCGTGTGTCAGAGCATACACAAATCTAGCCCTCAATTATCCATCCCACAAAGTCTCCGAACCGGAAGACCTCTACCGCGTCCTCGCCAAGTTCGCCGGGGTACAACGGGCGTTGTATGCCGGAGAGGGCAAGCTCCTTGCGCACGATGGA
>NZ_JAAKEH010000041.1:0-26556 GCF_011039095.1 Desulfovibrio sp. ZJ200
CTGGCGCGGCGGGACGAGCGGCTGCCGTACCGCATGTCCTTTCTGCTGGAAGACGGCGGCCTGAACATGGGCCTCAAGCCCCTGCTGTCCGCCATCCTGGCCTTCACCAACGCGGACAACAAACGGCTCAATAACGCCGTGGAAAACTTGCGCGCGCTGGATTTGGAAGGCGTATGCTGCGTGAAGTTCCGCATCTGCCTCTGCACCTGGGCCTGTGTGCGGGAAAGCGAGCAGGAAGCTCATCTTCTGCTCAGGCGTCGTGTGGCGGAACTCTCCAAGGCGGTTCAGGGCTGGGGAACATGCGATGTGACGGAAGCACTCGGCGATCCGCTGCTCGGCTTTACCGCAACCCTGCCTGGCCTGATGCCATCCAGTCCGGCCCCGATTACTGCCGCGCCGCTTCAGGACGCCATCGGCATGTGGCCCTTGCGTTCGGCTTCTCCGTGGCGGGAAGGCAGTCTTTTGTTCCGCACTCAGGACGGCAAAATCATGCCGTTCGCGCCGAACTCCTCGGAACAGGCCGCGTGGATTGATTTGGGTGTCGCGCCGATGGGCGGGGGAAAGTCCGTTTTCCTCAACGCCATGAACTTCGCCTTTGTCACACAGGCCGGGCTTTCCCGCCTGCCCTGGTTGTCTATTGTGGACGTGGGGCCGTCTTCTTCCGGCCTGATCACGCTCCTGAAAGAGAATCTGCCCGAAGGCAAGAAGTACCTTGCCGCCTGTCACCGGCTCAGGATGACGCCGGATTATGCCGTCAATCCCTTTGACACGCCCCTCGGCAACCGGAAGCCGCTGCCTTCGCACAAGGCGTTTCTGGTCAATCTGCTGTCGCTGCTGGCCACGCCGCTGGACGCCACGGCTCCGGCGGATGGCGTGCCGGGTCTGATCGGCCGGGCTATCGATCTTGCCTATGAAGAACTGTCGGACGGCAATCATCCCCGGCTCTATCAGCCCAACGTCCTGCCGGAACTGCATGAACTCATGGTTCATGAAGGCGTCCGCCAGGATGCCTCCACCAGCTGGTGGGAAGTGGTGGATTGGCTCTTTGAACGGGGACATGTGCATGAGGCATTGCAGGCGCAACGCCATGCCGTGCCCCTGCTGGCCGATGTGGGCGCGCAAATCCGGCAGAACAAGGGCATCCGGAACACCTACGACGAACATACCATCACCAATGTCTGGCGGGCCATGATGGACGCCATCGAGGCGTATGTCATCCTGAAAGAGCCTACCCGCTTCGATTTGGGCGACGCGCAGATCGTCAGCCTTGACCTGGACGAAGTGGCTCCGCGCGGCGGCGCCACGGCGGACAGGCAGTCGGCGGTCATGTACATGCTGGCGCGCCACGTTCTTGGTTCACGCTTCTTTTTGATGCCCGCCGACGTGCAGCTCATGCCCGAACGCTATCAGGACTACCACGCCAGACGCATTGAGGCGATTCGGGAAGATCCCAAACGGCTGTGTTATGACGAGGCTCACCGTGTAACCAACAACGTCTCGGTATCCGGCCAGCTTCAGGCGGACATGACCACAATGGCGCGGGAAAGTCGCAAATGGAACCTGTCCATCGGGCTGTACACGCAGTCCATTGACGACATCCCGAAAATCATCACCGACGAACTGGCTACCACGGTGGTCATCCTCGGCTCCGGAACCGAAAAAAGCATCGCCAACCTGGCGGAACGCTTCGGCCTGAACGGAGCCTGCCGTCACGCGCTCTCGCGCCTGGGCAAGCCCGGCAGGGCCGGTTCCAATCTGATTGCCCTGTTCAGGACAGGTTCGGGCATGTCCCAGCTTGTCCTCAGTCTGACCATAGGGCCGCAATCGTTGTGGGCGTTCAGCACCACCACGGAAGACGTGGCTATCCGCAACAATCTCTATCAGCGCCTGGGGCCGTCCGAAGCCTTGCGGCGTCTTGCCGCGCGTTTTCCGGGCGGTTCGGCCAAGGCCGAAGTGGAACGCCGCAGGCGCAAGGTCGAAGACCAGAGCGACGCCGATGATGAAGTCGTCAACGTCATTCTGGAAATTGCCAACGAAGTAGCGGGGGAACAATGAAAAAAGTTCTTTTGGCTTTGCTGATAACGGCTTTTCCGGCTCAGGTCTGGGCCGGAGGCTGCGGCTGCGGTTCCGTCAGAGCCATTGTCACGGCGGCGAAGTCCGAAACCATTCAGGCGGTCAACGCGCACACGGCGGCGGAAGCGCAGGCCATCCGCTCGGAAGTCCTGCTGGCCGCGCAAAACATCATCGGCACGCTGAAGGCGGAATCCGCCACCATCGTGCGGGCGCTGGTGGCGCTCAAGGAAAGCAATGCCGCCGCTCTCAAAGGGCAGGCCGTGGCGGGCGAGGCCATGAAAACAGAGGACATGTACGGCAAGGCCGCGCAACCTGCCGGACTGTGCGGGAGCAGTTCCCTGGGCGCGGGCATCCAGCTCGGCGCTCAGGCCGGCCAGGAAATCCACGCCGCCATGCGTGAAAAGCAGCTTGAACATGCCCATACGCCCAAGAAGCCGGTGGACTTTCTCCAGCGTGTGCTGGCGGATGATCAGCCTACGGAAAAGGAGACTCTGGCGGCTCTGTTTCCGCTTCAGACCACGTTGACCGAGGATCAGGTGGCGCAGGCGCATGAAGTCATAAAGACGCTCGGCAATCCCCGCCCGCTGCCGGTGGTGACGGAGGAACAGAAGAACACGCCCGCCGGGCAGACCTACGCGGCGGCGCGAAAAATCCATGAGGAGCGGGTGGCTGCGGTCATGGAATCACTGAACAACCATGTGGTCTATCACGCGCCCACCTTGCCGGATGACGTGACGGCCTGGGCGGAAAATCAGTGGTCGGAAGCGGGCGGGAGCGGCACGCCGCCCGGCATTGTGGACGGCAGGCTCTCGGAAGCAGGGCTGTACAAACTGCTCTCGCAGATGCGCGTGGGCAATCCCAACTGGTTCGCGCAAATCGCCTCCGCAACGGATGCCGGACTCTTGCGGGAGCTGGTCATCATGCAGGCGTTTCAACTGGAACTGACGCGCAAGAACACAGACTTGCTGGACAGGCTGACTGTCATCGCCTCACTGGACTATCTCACACGCATGGAAGGCACGACGGGCAAGGAAATGGATGACCTCTACACGCGCATGGTCGGCGCGCAACAGTAGGGGGAGAACAATGACACTCCGTTACACCAGCCCCAAAACGACTTTCATGGATTCCGTCAGGGCGGACATGTCGCTGTCGGAAAGTTCTCCGATTTTTTTCCCGAACCGCCTTTTGTCCGCCGCGCAAAGCTGGTCGCATACCGCGACGGACGTTTTTCCAGCGGAGGGAAGCGGCACGACGATGGGAGGACGCGGTTTTGCCGATGTGGACAACGGCACCACAACCACGGTTCCCCTGGCTCTGTTCAGGGCATTGACCGTAAGGATCACGGCCGGGCGGCACTTCTGGATTTCCATCCCTTCTGACGGGTCAAAGTTGACCCACCATACTTCACCGCGTCGCATCGGCGTATCCCCCGGCCTCTTCCTGACCGCGAATGCCGTCAGCAATCAGTCCTTCACGCCACTCGCGCATTTCCGCGTTCAGCGCGGCATCCCGCTCAACCTCAAGGGCAAGGCGGTACAGGGGATCATCGTCTTCGGGCAAAGCCTGCTCCATCAGCTTTGCCACAAAGGCGCTGCGCTGTCTGGGGGGAACCGCCTGCCTGAACCGTGCGGCCAGGGGATCGGGGATATGAAAAAGCATTTGCATCACTGCTCTCCGTTTTTGATATTGATAGCAATATCAATATCAAAAGTCAATGCAAGCGCCCGGCGTTTTTTCTGCCTTCTCATTCCCAACATCGGCATGGAGGGCAGTCATGGCCACATCTGACCTTCCCGCGACTTCGGAAGTCCTGCTCCCGACCGATGCCAGCAAGCATATTCTGGACACCTTTCTGGGCCAGGGCTGGGATACCTGGGGCGCGAGCCTTGGCGGCAGCCATGCTTCCGAACTGATGCTTGAAATGTTCAGCGCCTTCAATCTGGTGGCTCTCGCGGTGGTGTCGGCCCTGTTCATCTGGATTCTGGCCGTTGCCGTGGCCGGAACGGCGCATGAAGGAACGCCCTTCGGCAAGCGGTACAGTTCCCTGTGGATGCCCTTGCGTTTTGTGGGCGCAATGGGCGCGCTGGCTCCCATTTTCAAAGGGCTGTCACTTTTTCAGGTGGCGATTCTGGCCTGCATCGGTTTCAGCATCAACCTCGGCAACTACGTCTGGGAGCTGGGTACGGATTACTTTGTGGAGCATGGCGGTCAGCTCACCGTGCAGGCTCCGGATCAGAACGTCACCCACTACGCGGCCATCAGCAATGGCGCGTTGGAATCGCTGACGCTGCAATACTACCTGAGCGAACGACGCGGCCTGAACATCACGCCGGGCGGGGAATGGACATACAGCGGCAACTGGTTCCGCTCCGGGGGCGAATACAGGTTCCTTTTCAACGGCAATGCCGGAAGCATCACGGTTTCCTGCGTGGATGAAGGCGACGCCCTGTGCCGGGGCAAGGTCAACGCCGTAAGCGCGGCGGTTTCCGCGCTTTCGCCCCTGGCGCAGCAGCTTGCCGATCCCGACACGCCCGCATCCTCCATTGATCCCCGTGCCCTCTACGATGCGGCCACTACGGTCAACCAGACCATTCTGGCCGATGTGCAGAACTACGCGCAACAGGGGCAGCTTCAGGGCAAGCTCAACGAGTTCAGGGAAAATGCCGCGCAATACGGCTGGTTCGCGGCAGGCTCATCCTACTGGTCAATCGCCTGGATCAATCAGGAAGTCCGCGAGGCCATGTACTCCGGCATTACCTACAGCCCGCACGAATACACGATGTCGGAGCTTCAGGCGCTGATGCACGGCCTGCGGGACTATGAAGCGACCAAAGAACGGGTGGCCAACTACATCAAGACCGCCTACGCCAGCCGGAGGGGTATTTCCGACACCACGGCCACACCGTCCGTCACGGACGAAGGCCGCGCCTTTGACGAAATTTGCAACTGGCTGCGGGCGACCCTGAACCAGCTTGTGGCCGGAAATATCCTGCCCATAGCCATTGAAAAACTGTCCTCCGGCGATCCCATCATGGCCGTGTCCAACGTGGGGGATTACCTCATCGGCTCGGCCTGGGGGCTGGCCTCGGCGCTCGGCGTGGTGGACGTGGCCCACTCAATGGGCAAGGCGCTCCCCTTTGTGGGCAAGGCCATTCCCAATCTGGACAAATACATCAGTTTCGCCCTGTTCACGGTCTTTCTGCCGCTCCTGCTCTACGGGCTGGCGCTGGCCTATTATCTGCCCGCCATTCCGTTCATCCGCTGGATTTCCGCTCTGGCGGGCTGGATCATTCTGGTGGTGGAAGCTCTGGTCGCGGCTCCGCTCTGGCTCTGCGCCCACGCCATGCCCGATGGCGAGGGCGCGGCGGGTCAACACGGCAAACGGGGCTATTTCCTCCTGCTCGGCATTCTCATCCGTCCGCCGCTCATGGTGGCCGGATTCTTTGCCGCCGTCATCCTCATGAACGTGGTGGGGCGGATGCTCGGCGCGGGCTTTGAGATGTTTGTCGGCGGAACCATGCAAACCAGGATTATCGGTATCACCGGCACATTCTCCATGCTCGTCATCCTGGGCATTGTGGTCATCATGACGGCCAACAAGTTCTTTTCCCTGATTCACTACCTGCCCGAACACGTCACCAACTGGATAGGCCAGCAATTCCACGCCCTCGGCGAGAAGGAAGACCAGGCCGGGGTCAGGAATGTCTTTGTCGGTTCCACCAATGCCGTCAGCTCCGGGGCGCACGGCGCAAGGGAACTGCGCGGCGATCTGGCCCGTCAATGGAACAAATCCGGTTCGGGCCTGACAGAAAAGCATTTCAGGAGCTGACATGGACAATATCGTCATCAGCTGCTTCGATTTGACCGGCAATATGGTCATGCCGTGGGTGGAAGCGGGCTACCTCTGCTACTGCGTTGATGTGCAGCATCCGGCTGGCGAAAGCCGCGAGGGCAACATCATCCGTGTGGGCGCGGACATGCGCGACTGGCTGCCGCCGTTCAAACCCATTGCTTTCGCCGCCTTTTTCCCGCCCTGTACGGATGTGGCCGTCTCCGGCGCGCGCTGGTTCAGGGACAAGGGCTTGTTCGCCCTGTTCCAGTCCATACGGCTGTTTTACGTTTCCATCCGCCTGGCGGAATGGACTCGCGCTCCGTATCTGATCGAAAACCCCGTTTCCACCATTTCCACCTACTGGCGCAAGCCCGATTTCACCTTCGATCCCTGTGATTACGCGGGCTATCCGGGCGGCGAGAACGATACCTACACCAAGAAAACCTGCCTGTGGACAGGGGGCGGGTTCAGAATGCCCCCTCCCAAAAGACTTGAGCCTGTTCAAGGAAGCCGGATGCACCTGCTTCCACCTTCCCCGGAACGGGTGAACCTTCGCAGCGCCACGCCAATGGGCTTTGCCCGCGCGGTCTTTGAGGCGAACTGCCCCGGCTGGAGGTCAGCATGAAAATGCCTGTCTTTCTTCAAACGATTCTGAATACTGCCAGCCTGTCCGGGCGACATGTCGCCGGGCTTCGTGGTGACTTCCGCTCCCGGCTGGCCGCTTTCCGGCGTCACCGCGCGGCCTCGGAACAGGCCGCGCTGGAAGAAAATTTCACCCTCGTGCTTGCGGCCTGGGGCATGACTGAGGCCGATATTCCCGGCGTCATCTCGGCCTTGCGATTGCGTCTGCTGGTGTTGGCCGTTCCGATGCTGGCCTGCCTCGTTGCGGCGGCCTGGTCGCACAGTCCGCTTTCTTTCCTGTCCTTGGCCTGCATCGCGCCGCCCTGTCTGCTGGGTCTCGTTACAGCACTCTGGCGCATTTCCATCCTGCGAAACCGTCGTTTTACGCCGCTGTGCCGCTGGCTGCTGCGTTTCCGCAAGCCCTCATAGCGGGCGGGGGTGTGTCTGTTTTCACCTTCTCTATAAAGGAGCAATCATCGTGATACCCAAAACTCTGCTGATGCTGTCCTGCCTGGCGCTTGCCGCCTGCGCGCACAAAGCCGCGCCGCCGGTTTCGCCTTCCGTCGATTTTGTAGCGGCTACCCTCGGCCAGGCTGCGGAGCAGGCCCACAGCGAACTCGCCATGCTCGCCAGACTGCGCGGGGAGGGAATGCAGCCCTTGCTGCCGCCCGCCGATCCTTCTCTGACGCAACCTGTCTCCATCGACTGGGCAGGCGAAGCGTCCGGGGCGATCAGGGAAATCTGCCTGCACGTCGGCTACCGCTACCGGGAAACCGGCGCTCCCACGGCGCAGGCCATGCCCGTTGTGGTGCATGGTCTGAACCGTCCGGCGCATGAACTGCTGGAGGACATTGCCTGGCAGATTCAGCCGCAGGCTGTGCTGCGCGTCGATCCGGTCAATCGGGTGCTGACTCTGGCCAGAACTTTCGGGCTGGAGGGAAGGTCATGAAAGCTCCCGCCCTCCTTATTCCCAAAGAGCCGTTGCCCGATTTGCATGAGCCTCCCCTCCACAGGGAAAGTTACCAGAAAGGCTTTCGGGACGGTTTTCAGGACGGCTTTGCTGCCGCCGACCTGTCCACACCCGGCGTCGTCCTCTGCGGAAGCGGCCTTCTGGCATTGTTGATTGCCTGCATCGTGGTCATGCGTCACGCCTCGCGTGTGGTGACTATCCTTTGCCAGCGTTTCCAGGTTGACGTGTCCAAAAAGTCCGCTTCGCAAAAACTGGCCGCGCTGGTTCTGCCGTTTCTGCTCTGCGCCGGTCTGAGCGGATGCGCCGGAAAACAGGGCGAAGTCGTCAATCCCGCGCCCGTGTCGCCGGATGTTGTCAACGCTCCGGCTCCCGCCGACAGCGCCGACAAGGGAACGGGGAATTTCGTACCCCATGACGCCTCATATCAGGAAGATGTCTCCGGACAATCCCTTGAAGTGAACCTTCCCGCTGACCCGGCCTCCGGGCCGCGTGACGGCGAACCCGCCGAACTGGCGGAACTTCTGGAAATGAAGGGTAGCGGCGGCAAGGAACAAAGCGCCGTCCAGCTCATGCGGCCAGGAGCCATTCGGGAAGCGGCGCGACTCATCACGTTCCAGACCGCCATGTCCTGGCGCTACGGCCAGCTTGTGGCGGAAACGGAACGCTACAGCGCCATCATGGACACGGCGTTCAATTTTGGGCCGCTCATGCTCACCCAGGGCGAAGCCCTGATCCTGCCGCCGCAGATCGCGCGGGCGGGCGCGTCCATGCGCATCGAGGACGGGGCCACGGCCACAGCCGCCAAAACAACCTACGAACTGCTGGAACCGGCGCGCTACATCGCGGTTGTCCCTCACTGGCGGGAATTTCTCATGGCCGATGACTTCCCCGCGCCGGAACAACCCAACCCCGCCGTCCTGCCAGAGAACGCGGAAGAACAGGCTATCTGGCGGGCGGCGGTACGCGAAGCCTGGGCGCAGGGGCTGGCCGAAGCGGATCAGCTCTATGCCGACAATGTGTCTCGCATGGCGCGGAGCTATCGCGGGGTCATGCTCTACCACCTGCTCACCGCCCAACATCTCCTGAGCAGGGTCAACACGGCATCCGCCGACTTGGGGACGCGCACGCAAGGCAACAAGCTGAACATCGGCCAAAAGGTGTACAGGATTACCGCGCCTTCCGCCTTTACCGTCTCGCCTCCCGCGCGAACGAAGGGAGGGAAGCGGCAATGAGCGGCAACGTGTATCCCGCCGAACCCCGCATCCGCTGGGACTATTCGCAGATCAACGATCTGCTGCTCTGGGCCACGCACAGCGGCATGTCCGATCTGTGCCTGCGCTCCGGCCTTCCGGCCTGGATGCGGCTCAACGGCGCATGGCGGCAGGTTACGCAGCGTCCCATCACCACGGATGAACTGCTGGCCGCGCTGGAGCATCTGACCCGAAACAACTCCGTTTCCGCGCAGATCAAATCCGGCCAGTCGGATTATGATTTCGCCCATGAAATTGAGGAAGCGCGCGGCGTGCGCCGTCGCTATCGCGGCAACGCCACGCCGGTGGCGGACGGCTATTCCACAGGCGTCAAAATCGTCTTCCGCGCCATTCCCTCCCTGCCGCCCGCGCTGGAAGATTTGAACGTGGAGCAGGGTATCCTTGACCACGCCATGCCGTCCAACGGTCTGGTGCTGGTCACGGGCGTCATGGGGTCGGGCAAGTCCACCCTGCTGGCCGCCATCCTCCGTCGCATCATCGAAAACGGCGGACGCCACGTCAGCACCTATGAAGCGCCCATTGAGTTCGATTTTGATGCCGTGCCCAAGCCCGGCGGCCCTGTCTCGCAAAGCACGATTCCCGAACACCTGCAATCGTTTCTCACGGCCACGCGCAACAGTACGCGCACGGCCCCGGACGTGGTGCTGATTGGCGAAAGCCGCGATCCCGATACCCTGCGGGGCATGATGGAAAGCGCGGAAATCGGCGTGGCCGCCTATTCCACCGTACATACCCGCTCCGTGCCGGAAACGCTCTCCCGCATCATCAATGTCTTTCCGTTCGCGGAGCGGCTGCAAGTCACAGCCACGCTGCTTTCCAGTCTGCGGCTGATTGTCTCGCAACGCCTGCTCCCCTTGCCGGACAAGAGCGGACGTATCGCCCTGCGCGAGTATCTGGCCTTTACTCCGGAGATTCGGGAAACCCTGCTGGATACCCCGCTGGAACGTCTGATTCTGAAAACCGAAGAACTGCTGGCCGCTTCCGGCCAACGGATTCAGGAGGCCGCACAAGCCGCCTATGAGGACGGCAAACTCGCCAGAGAAAACTATCTGGCGATTCTGGCGGAACGCAAACACAAAGGAGGAACTTCGTATGGCGCAACGGCATAACGTCGTTTCCCTGTCCGGCGGAAAGGACAGTACGGCCATGCTGCTTATGCTGCTTGAACGGGGCGAACCCGTGGCCGATGTCGTGTTTTTCGACACCGGCTGGGAATTCCCTGAAATGTACGAGCATCTGGAACAGCTCGAAGCCTTCACCGGCCTGAAAATCACGCGCCTGCGTCCCAGACTGCCGGTGGACGTGGAAACGGACAAATCGCCCTTTGACTGGCTTTTCTCCGACATGCCCGTAACACGCCGGGGCAGCGGAGAAATCCATATGCTTGGCCGTCAGTGGCCGAACGCCAAAATACGCTGGTGTACCGGCTACAAGCGGGATGCGCTTCACGCGCATCTTCTGGCGCTCACACACCGACAAAACGTCACACTGCCTCTGTATCAGTGTGTCGGCTTTGCCGCCGACGAACAGTATCGGCTTGGCAAAAATGCCAAGAGGGACAATTCCTACTGCGTGAAACGGTATCCGCTTATTGAATGGGGCGTCACGGAGGCCGATGCACTGGCTTATTGCTACAAACGCGGCTTTGCCTGGAACGGACTGTACCGTTTCTTCAGTCGTGTCAGTTGCTTCTGCTGTCCTCTGCAACCTCTTGATGAACTGCGGACGCTTCGCCGCCATTTTCCCGATTTGTGGCAACGGATGCTCGTCATGGAATCCTGGTTGCCGGAAAACAGGCGGCGTTTCAAGGATACCACAGTATCAGCCCTGGATGCCCGCTTTGCGGCTGAGGAGGTGGAATGATGCCCGGCGAAGTTCTCTGGCGCGACACCGCGCTCACGCCCAAAATCTTCATTCTGGACGCCCGCGCCGTCTTTCCTCTGGCTCTCTGGTTGTTCCATTGGGCCTGGTGGACAGCGGCCATTGCCGTCGCGGCAATCCTCGTCCTTTACCTCGTGCAGCGCACCGGCATGACGCCGCTTGCCTGCTTTCGCGCCATCCGCGTGGCCTGCATGGGACGGCGGCGGGAAACAAGAAACAATGAAAGCCAGTGGCGCAAACGCTGCCGCTGGTGACGAAAACCATTTGAGGTCAATTATGCCCAACGAAATCATCAACAGCTATGGCCTGTTCGACGCTCCCGTCCGTGCTCGCGAAAAAGAGCGCGTCACACTCACGCAGACGGACATTGAGCGCCAGCTTGAGGCGGGCGCGTTTCTCATGAGCCGCGAGGAAGCTATCGCCGCCGGATTTCTCAATCCCCTGGAAGAGCCGGATGCCGTCATTGTGGACATCGCGCGGGAGGAAGCATGAGCCAAACACAGCAAGAAGAAAGGAAAAGTCGTTTCCAGGTCAGCCGTGAGGTACAGGAAGAGTTTGTCAACGGCATTGCCGAGACCATGCTTTCCCTCACCAGCCGGGCGGGCGGCGCGCCAAGGATCGCCGCCGCGCCGGCAGGAACGCCGTTTTGCCCGACAACCGGCAGGGAGTACGGCGGCCCCAACATGTTGCGCCTCATGCTGGCCGGGATGGAAAAGGGCTACGCTGACGACCGCTGGCTGACGTTCAAACAGGTGCGGCACTACCAGAGCGAGCACCCGAATCTGAAAGTGGGGATCAAAAAAGGCGAACACGGGATCAAGCTCCTGCGCCCCGAAGAAGTGTTCTTCACCATCGGGGAAGATGAAAAATGGACATTCCATTCCCAGGATGAGGCAAGAGCCATTGAAGAGCAGCGCAAGCAGGGCGCAAAGCTCCCGCCTGTCCAGCACAAGACGCTGTTTTATCCCTTCACGGTGTTCAATGCGGAACAAATCTACGGACTGCCCGCCAAAGAAAGAACGACTCCGGCGCTCACGGAACAGGAACGCAACGTGTTTCTGGAGAAATTCGTCGCCGATTCCGGCGTTGCCGTCGAACACCACAAAGGCCCTGCTGCATACAGCCATGCCGAAGATGTGGTGAAGCTGCCGTTCCCGGACAGTTTCAGGAGTTCTGACGCCTATTACGCCGCCAAGCTGCGGGGCTTCTATGAGGCAACAGGCCACAGCTCGCGGGAGAATCGGCGAACGGAGCCGGAAACCCTCAAAAGCCGCGCTTTCGAGGAAATGCGGGCGGAAATGTTCACCCTGCTGGCCGGGGCAAAATTCAATCTGCCCATGCCCGAAAACAGCGCGTCCGCGCAAGTGGCCAACTGGAACCGGAAGTTTTCCGGCGGAGACGTTGCGGAGCTGTTCAGGGCGGCGACTGACGCGGCCAGGGCGCTGACTTCCATGCGCCAGTTCGAGGCAGGGGAAAAACCACGCGACTGGTGGTTCCCCAGGCCCGAAGCCTGGGCGGAGCTGGAAGCCATGCAGAAGCAGCGGGACGCGGCTGTCGGCGTCTCCCCGACACTGGCCGCGTCGTCCGAGGCTTCAGCACGGCGCGATCCGACTCTGGCCGAATCCGTCGCCGCGTTCGAGGCTGCGGACAATCCCGTCGCCAAGGCCCGCGCCATTCTCCAGAACCCCGACTTCCTGGACATGGCGCTCAAACAGGACCCTCAGCATATCAGGGAGCTTGCCGACCTTTGCGGCCAGCTTTCCTTTGCCCTGAGCCATGAGGCCGAGGCCACTCAGGAACAGGCTCCTGCCGGAGCTGTCGAAAGTTCCATTCCGCTCACGGAACAGAAAAACGCGGCCAAACGCCGCATGAGGATGTGATATGCGACTTTTCATTGCCGAAAAACCCTCCCTTGGCCGGGCCATTGCCGCAGGTCTTGGCAATCAGAAAAAAGCCGAAGGCTGCATCCGTTGCGGCGATGACGTGGTGACATGGTGTTTCGGGCACATGCTCGAACAGGCCTGGCCGCAGGATTACAAGCCTGAATACGCCCAATGGCGGCGTGAACACCTGCCCATCATTCCCGACCAATGGAAATACAAGGTCAAAAAGGACGCCGCCACGCAGCTTAAAATCATCGGCTCCCTGCTGCGGGACGCCGATTCCGTGGTTCATGCGGGCGATCCCGATCGTGAAGGCCAGCTTCTTGTGGATGAAGTGCTGGAACACTTTCACTACAGGGGACGGGTGGAGCGCATCTGGCTGGCCTCACTGGACGATCTCTCGGTCAGGAAGGCTCTGGCAAACCTCACGGACAACGCCCGCTACGCGCCCTTGCGCGACGCCGCCCGCGCCCGAAGCCGCGCCGACTGGCTGGCGGGCATCAACGCCACCCGCGCCCTGACCATCAAGGGCCGCGCGGAAGGGCGCTCGGACGTGCTTTCCCTGGGCCGCGTCCAGACGCCCACATTGGCGCTGGTGGTCGCGCGCGATCTGGAAATTTCCCATTTCAAGCCTGTGGATTATTTCGTCCTCAAGGCGGCGATTGTTCATAGTGCGGGGGACTTTACCGTTACCTTCGCGCCCTCCGAGGATCTGGCCGGGCTGGATGCCAGCGGACGCCTGATCGACGCCTCCGTGGCCGAAGCCCTGGTTACAGCCCACACGAATACGGACGGCCTTGTAACAGAAGCCACGCGGGAGGCGAAAAGCAAGGCCGCGCCGTTGCCGCATTGCCTGTCCTCCCTGCAAAAAGCCGCTTCCGCCCAGCTCGGCATGTCGGCGCAACAGGTGCTGGATACCGCGCAAGCCCTGTACGAAAAAAAGCTGACCACCTATCCGCGCACCGATTGCCGTTATCTGCCGGAAGAACAGTTTGCGGATGCTGCCTCCGTGCTGGCCGCGCTTTCCACGCTTCCCGCTCTGGAGCAGGTGGCGGGCAAGGCGAACGCTTCCCTGAAAAGCGCCGCGTGGAACACCAAAAAGGTGACGGCGCACCACGCCATCGCGCCAACGGGCGAAATTCCGCCGGACTCGCTCCCGCAGAAGGAACGCGATCTCTACCTCATGATTGCCGCGGCCTTTTGTCTGCAATTCCATCCGCCCATGCGCTATGAGGCGCAGAAAGTCGCTGTCTCTCTTGCCGATACCCGCTGGGACGCCACGGGACGGCACATCCTTGATCCCGGCTGGACGGCCTTCAGCGGCCACGACGATGAAAACGACGATTCCGATGAACAGTCTCTGCCGCCGCTGGAAAAGGGCGATGCCGTTCACTGCCGCGACGTGCAGACCCTGAAGAAAAAGACTTCGCCGCCCTCCCGTTTCTCCGAAGGAACGCTCATTGAGGCGATGGCCAATGTCCATCGCTTTGTGGCCGATGCCGACGCCAAAGCCGCGCTCAAGGACGCCAAGGGCATCGGCACGGAAGCCACCCGCGCCAGAGTTCTCGAAACCCTGAAAGAGCGAGCCTATCTCGTTGCCGATAAGAAAGCCCTTGTCTCCACGCCGCTCGGCAGGGAAGTCATTGCCCTCACCCCGCCCGCGCTCAAAGACCCCATCACCACGGCGGAATGGGAATCCCGCCTTGAGGCCATCGCTCAGGGCCAGGAAACGCTGGATGCCTTTCTGGCCGATCAGTGCAGGATTCTGCCGGACTTGCTTGCGCCCATCCTTGGCGACGGCAAGCCCGCCTTTCCCTGCCCGGCCTGCGGCGCGGCCCTGAACCGTCGCAAGCGCAAAAAGGACGGCGCGTGGTTCTGGGGCTGCACCGCCTGGCCCGACTGCAAGGTCATCCTGCCCGACGACAAAGGCAAGCCCGGCACGGCCAGGCCCAAGCCCGCGCTTTCGGAATACGCCTGCCCGGCCTGCGGCAAGCCGCTTATCAGGCGCACCGGCGCAAAAGGCGAGTTCTACGGCTGCTCCGGCTATCCCGGATGCAAGAAAACCTGGCCTGTCGCTCCGGGCGGCGCTCCGGACTTTGAGGCGAAAAGTAAGAAGAAATAAAGGGAGCCTGTGGGGAGGGAAACCCTTTTGTAAAAGGGGTCTCCCTCCTCGCGCCCCTCCCTTCCTAGCGCACATTGCTTTTAAAACGCTCGCTCCGGCGCGTAACGGCGCAAGTGAATTGCGCCTGCGCCTGCGCGGCGGGCATGGCTTCGCCCTGCCAGAGCGTTTAGCTAATTTCATTAGCAAAACACTCTAAAACTTTTATCAGTCAAGGACTGTGAAAGATGAAATATATGGTGACATTTTTGCTGTGCATGGCTCTGGCCGCGCCGTGTTTTGCAGGCTCCTGTCAGGATATGCGGGAAGCCGTGGGCGGCGCGATTCAGGAGCGCAACGGCAGAGTTTCAGAGACGCATGACGTGCTCATGCCTGATCCGGAAACCGAGCGCGACGCGCTTTCCGGCTGTCTCGCTTCCATCAATGGCATCGGGGACGCCTTCAGCCTTGGCGTGACGCTTCCGGGCATGGAGCAGATTGTCGCGGGCATCTGCAAGCAGGTGGATTCCTACATCCACCAGAAAATCAACAACGCGCACAATCAGGTGCTGAATACCGTCAACGGCATCGGCGGCAACAATCCTTTTAAAGTTTACGGAACAAGCGGCGACTACATCCTCCATCTCAAGGGGAAGCTCAAATGAGGGCGGTCGGTCTCCTCTTGCTTGCCTTTTGTCTGATGCCGAGCCTTGTCCTGAGCGCACAACGCAGGAAAGTCGCGTTCCCGCCACAGCATCCCTTGACGGCTGACTGCGTTCCGGACGCGGCCCGCGTCAGCGGGATGCCCGACGCCGTGCTGCGCGACGGGCGCGTCAGGGACAGGCTGAACAAACTCCGGCAAGAGGGCCTTTCCATGCTGCCGTTACAAACCACGGAGACACGGCCATGAACCAGTCCGGCAACGGCGGGGAAGATCAGCGCCTGTTCTTGTGGTTCGCGTGCCTGATTATCGTTTTCTGCATTGTGCCGCTGCTGTACGCCGCGCATTCCAATGCCGTAAACGTACCGCTTCTGAATCTGGCCAAAGCGCAGCTCAAGGCGTTCACACTGTTTTTCGAGGAAGCGGAAATCGCTTTCGGACGCATTGACGCCGCCGATCCCGCCTCTTTGTCATGGGACACCATGCAAAAGGTGCTTCGCTACACCGGCTCATGGATTCGCTGGCCGTTTCTTCTGCTGCTTGTTCTGTTCGGCGTGGCCTCCATCTTCATGGGCCGCGTGGGAGGTCTTGTCCGGCGATTCAACATGGAAAGTCTGCTGAAAAACAATGCAGAGTCCTTTCCCTGTCTACGGCCGGTGGTGGGGCGCGGCAAGTATCTGCTCTCGCCAAAATCCTATGATTCCGGCTTGTGGCGAATCGCCCGGACGCCCGTCCAGTTCGCGCTGGAACACGGACTGCTGCTTGATGAACAGGGTGAGCCGTTCACGCCGGAACAGGCTCTGAAAAACGGCTTGCCGTCCACGGAGCTTCCCGCCTGGGGCCACGCCCGGCTGGATGAAGCAAAGGCTCTCGCCGTACTGACAAAACAACTCGGCAAACGGTTTGAAGGCTTCGAGGGCTTGTCGGCCTGCCGCCGCGCCCTGGCTGCCGCCTTTCTGGACTATGCGGGCGGGAACAAGAAGGGCTGCATCGCTTTGCTGGATGCCGTTTCTCTTTCCTACGCCGAGAATAATGAGCAGGCGTCCTGTCCTTTGCTGGAAGAAGGCCGCTTTGTCAGCAGGCTGAAAAAAGAATGGGGCTGTCACTCCTCCCTGCTGACCGAGAAGTGTCTCAGCATCCATGCCGCCTATGAGCTGCCCTGGCTCATGGCCCTGCTGTATCGGGCGCGGCAAAAAGGCGTGCTGGCCACTTCGCAGTTCCTCTGGCTCCGGCCGCTGGATCGTCCGCTCTGGTACGCCCTCAATCAGTGCGGCGGACGCGCGGCATGGGCCGAAGCCTCCGCGCCGTGGGCGCAGTATCTGGCGGAGGAGAAAGCCGGAATGCTTCTGGCTGAACCGCATATTCAGCCTGCCGTTGCCAGTCTCAAGCAAGCTCTGGCCGCTCAGGGCTGGCTGACCGAAATCTTTGTGCCGCCCACGCCGGAAACGACGCCGGTTCCGCCCACTGAACCCGTCGGGACTCCGACTCTGGATACCGAATTTTCTTCCGTGGAACCACCGCCGGAAGTGGTGCTGGCTGAAGCGGAAGACGATCCCGAATACGACGCCAACGAAGATGAAAAGTTGGCTGACGAATACTTTTAGAGGCTGTACTTATGAACAGAACCATCAGAGGTCTGGAAGACCATGAAACGCAGGAACGAAAGCGCCTGCACCGGGATGTGCGCTCCCCCGCGCAGCGCCTCGCGGATTCTCTCAAACTCGGTCAGGTGCAGACCGGCGGAATTTTTGCGGCGGGGGCGTGTCTGTTTCTTTTTCCGGCCTGCGCCACACCACTGTTTTGTCTTGGTCTGGCGTTCTTTCTCGCCCGTTGCGCCTGTGTGAACAGGGAACGCCTGCCGTTTCGGATGCCGCTGGGATTGTACGGCACGGACAGGGGCGATCCGCTCCCTGGCAGACGCGGTTTTGCCAGACCGGAAGGCATCTTTTTCCTCGGCAATCGGCTTCAGGACGGGAAGGAACTCTGGCTGAAAGCCAAGGATATTCTGACCCATTGCCTGCTTTTCGGCACAACCGGCTCAGGCAAGACGGAGACGCTGGTTTCCCTTTCCTACAATGCCCTGGCAACGGCATCCGGGCTGTTCTACATCGACCCCAAAGCCAGCCCCAAGCTGGCGATACAGATATGGCAGATGGCCCGTTTTCTTGGCCGGGACGATGATTTTCGTGTGCTGAACTACGGCACTTCCGGCAAGGTCAAGGGCAAGTCCCCGCGCCGTCTTTCCAACACGAACAATCCATTCACGTTCGGCTCGGCGGAAGCCCTGACACAGCTTCTTGTTTCCCTCATGCCAGCATCGGACGGGGCCAATTCCATCTTTGCCGACAAGGCGCAGGCTCTGATTTCCGGCGTCATGTATGCCCTGGTTGACCTGCGGGACAAGGGGCTGCTCAAGCTCTCCACATCGATCATCCGTGATTCCCTGGCCTTGGAAAAATGCGTGGCTCTGGCCCTGCATCCCGAACTGGATCAGGAATCCCGCGCCTCCATCCGGGCGGCCCTTGCCACCTCCGGCTGGATTGCCGGGCGTGATCTGAAAGACCAGCCGGAATCCTTCGCGGAGCAGTTCGGCTATGCGCAATCCTACTTCGGCAAGGCGCTTTCCAGCCTGACGGATACCTACAGCCACATCTACGGCGCGGAAGACGGGGAAGTGGATTTCGCGGATGCCATCATGCAGCGACGCATCCTCGTGGTTTTATTGCCTTCTTTGGAAAAAGCTCCCGCTGAACTCGCCAGTCTCGGCAAAATCAGCCTTTCCGCCATCCGCAACGCCTGCGCCGTTGGCCTTGGCGCGAATATCGAAGGCGACGCCGCTGATGTGCTGGAAGCCCTTCCGACTGACGCCACAGGCATCGGGCCGTATCTGTGCATCGTGGATGAATACGCGGCCATTGTTACGCCGGGCTTTGAAGTCGTGCTGACACAGGGGCGCGGCCTGGGCATTGCCGCCATTGTGGCTTCACAGGATTACGCCGGTATTCTGGAAGCTGACCAGAAAGGCGCGCAACAGATGGTGGCAAACACCTCTTTGAAAGTCTTCATGAAAAATCATAATTTAGATTTCTATGGATATATTATTGTCCAATATATCTTGAATTTCATCATGTTATGTTTGAGTTACTCCAATAAGGTACGGCAAGACCCATTGACATCCAACCCTTATAGGGGTCAATTTAGGGGTTATAAACGAGGGTAAAAAGCACATTTTTTGGAGGCAAAAAGGCATGGCAAGAATAGTGAAACCACTTACGGCCACGCAAGTCCAGAATGCCAAACCCAGGGACAAGCCCTACAAACTTTTCGATGGCGGCGGACTTTATCTGCAAGTCAGTCCAAGCGGAGGCAAGCACTGGAAACTGAAATATCTGCAATCCAGCGGCAAGGAGAGCATACTGTCCTTTGGCGCATACCCGGAGGTGTCGCTGGAGCGGGCCCGGCGCAAGCGTGATGAGGCGAGGGCGCAAAAAGCCGCCGGAAAAGACCCGGGCGAAGTCCGGCGGCAGGAAAAGGCGGAGCGTGAAACCGCCAGCAAAAATTCCTTTGGCGCACTGGCCGCGAAATGGCTTGAGCTTGCCGAAGCGAAAACGTCTCCAAAGACATTATATGGCTACAGAGGCATCATGGAGCGCAATCTGCTTCCCGCCCTTGGTCACATGCACATCAGGGACATAAGACCGGCGGACATTCTTGCCCCACTGAAAGAGCTTGAAAAGCAGGACAAGACCGCCACCTGCAAAAAGGCTTGCCAGCTGTGCAGCCAGGTCATGCAGTTTGCCATTGCTATGGGAGCTCTTGAAATTGACCCCATTCCGTCCCTGCGCATCCTTTTGCGGACGCACAAGGTAACGCACAGGTCAACAATTCTTGAGCCGCTTGAATTTGGCAAATTGCTTGTGCGAATTGACGAATATGGGCAAAGAGGCGGTTATTTCGCCGTCAAATGTGCTCTGCAAATGATGCCCTATGTTTTTGTCCGCACGAACGAACTTATCAACGCCAGATGGGAGCAGATAAATTTTGAAACTTGCGAATGGCGTTATACCGTGAGCAAAACGAACACGCCGCATATTGTGCCTCTGGCTCCGCAGGTAATGGCCATTCTGGCAAAGCTGAAAGTCGGCACAGGTAACGGCGCTTTGCTTTTCCCCAATATGCGCGATTACACCCATCCAATCAGCGAGGTAACAATGGTGGGAGCCTTGCGCCGTATGGGGTATTCACCGCAGGAAATGAGCATTCATGGTTTCCGCGCCACCGCCAGAACCCTTTTGGAGGAGGTGTTGCACGAGCGGTACGACCTTATAGAACATCAACTGGCCCACACGGTACGCGATCCAAATGGAAGAGCATATAACAGGACACAGTTTCTTGAGGACAGAAAGGCCATGATGATCCGCTGGGCAAATTATCTGGACACCTTGAGGGAAAAGGCGCGGGCGGAAATACATGAACTCCCTTATACGGGCAGGTATCTCAAGGAATATATGCGCACAAAGGGACCAGACGCATGACGACTGGTGGACGCATTGAATTCCTGTCTGAATTTAACGGAAAAGTGTAAATGCAGGGATGATGTATGTTGCTTGAGCGCGCTTGCCAGAACTGCAACAGAATATTTGAAGGTGGACCTAACGCACAATACTGTCCGGAGTGTCGTAATGCGCGTAATAAGGAGTATTGTAAAAATAATATTCTGCGAAAAAAGCAGGGAGAAGCCCGTGAAATTGGCAAACTCGATCTTTGTGATAAATGCAATCGCCCCTACACCGTCATGAGCGGTACACAACGCTATTGCCCGGAATGCGCCCCCAAAGCTCAGGCGGAGAAAAATAAACGCCAAAAAAAGGCGCATTATGAAGCAAACAGAGAAGCAATCAATGCCAGGCGCAGAATTGAACGAAAAGAAGCCAGAAGGAGCCTGCATACCTGTGAAATCTGCGGCGCGGAATATTTTGGCCTCTATGGATATGGTTGCTGTTCACCGGAATGAATTGACCGCAAGCGCGCCCAGATGAAGGAACGCAGAAAAGCCTTCAGACACAGGGCATTGCCGCCGGATGTGCCAAGGTTTCGCCGCAGGATTGATTGGAGCGGCATAGACTGGCAAAAATCAAATGCCGAAATTTCCGGGGAAACGGGCATTCCCGTGGGAACGATCTGGTTCGCCAGAAAGCGTATCATGGATTCCAAAACTGAACCGCGGACGCACAATACTTGTGTATGTGCTTTCACATCACACATAATCGGAGAACGACATGGACAATCTTGATAATGCTGCACTGCTGCGCCTGCCGCAGGTGCTGAACCTGATTCCCGTCAGCCGGAGCGCGTGGTGGGCCGGATGCAAAAACGGACGTTATCCCAAACCCGTCAAAATTGGCCCACGAACGACCGCATGGAGAGCGGAGGATATCAAGGCTCTCCTGCGGAAACTTTCGGCAAGCGTGGAAGCGTAAAGTGAACCGCGGACATCCGCCTATGTAGGAAAAGCAAGAAGTCTAAAGCCCTGGAAATTATTCCGGGGTTTTTGTTCTCACCTCATTTGTCTTGCTTAGCACTGCCGTAATTTCATGTATAATTTCCGCAGATTGAATATTTGGCGCTTCAAAATAACTCTTGGTAATAAATTGGAGCAGTTTATAGAAAATAAATAACAGAAAAAGGGGAATAACGACTGTTGTTAGCATAAATATGCAAAAGGCATGAAAAAGGTTGTCACTTGCCTTGTCTGCGTAGTCCACGATTTCAGTTATTTTTTCTTTAATTCCAGAGGCAGAGAATTTTTCGGGTATAGATTTCAATGTCCCCGTGAACTTTTGCCACGCTGATTGCTCTTCTTCTGGCTTCTCCTCACTGATTTCTCCCAAGTCCTGGTTTAATGCCTGCATTTTGCCACTGAGACTTTCAGCAGCTTGAAGCTGACGTTCCAATTCAACATTCAGGTACGCATTTTCCACATATTCTGTGACCACGGCTACGGTAGGAAAAAAGAGCCAGCTTATCACCATGAGCTTTGCCAAAAAAAGGGCGGTGGGCTTAGCCCAGGTACAGATTTTTGGAAAAAGGCAATGGAGGAGACCAAGAATACAGGCTATGGGAAGCAGTACCTTAAAGCAGACGAAGGAAATCATGCCGATGGTAAGCTTTTCAACCATCATCAGGCCGATAACGCTGAACAGGGCTGCGCATACGCGCTCAATGGCATCATTGGCGGCAGAGAGCAGTTCGCCGGGAGCAAAACTGATGCCTATCCCGAAGGGCTGAACGGATATTTCAATCCGTTGTAATGAAGTAAGGATTTTATTAATCACCTTTGCCGAAACATAGGCTACTGTTGCCTTTTTTAATGTTTCCCGGCATTGCTTGGCCGAAATTTCTTCAACGCTGCTAACTATCGGCAGTGAAGAGTTGGCTCCATCACCCATTCTGACAGGGAGAAAAATGGCGAAAGCAAGAAGTGAGATCAGTATAAATATTGAAACTCCCCGTCGCATAGCCTTTTAGCCCCCGCATAGATTGGCAGGTAAATGCTTTTGGATAAACAGCAGAACGATTGCTAGCCATACCAGAAAAAGGGAAATACCGAGCCTGATATACTTTGCAGGTATAAGGAGAGCGCCCAAAAAGACTACAATGTTTCCAATGCCTTTTGGGCATCTGCATCCCCTTGGGCAGCAGCACGTTGATACCACATCCTTGCTAGAGTCTTATCTTTGGACGTACCAATACCTCTTTGGTAACAAAGGCCGAGCATATATTGCGCCGGAGCGAAACCCTGTTCAGCAGCCCTTTGGCACCAAGAAAATGCCTTCTGTTCATCTTTGGCTACTCCAGTACCGGTTAGATAGCAGAGGGCAAGATAAGCTTGCGCTACGGCCAATCCCTGTTCAGCCGCCTTCTGATGCCAGAAGAAAGCCTTTTGCTCGTCTTTTGTTGTGCCAGTACCATTTTCATAGCAGGTGCCGAGATTAACTTGCGCTGCTGCCAATCCCTGTTCCGCCGCCTTCTGATACCAGAAGAAAGCCTTTTGGCCGTCCCTGGTGGTGCCAATACCGTTCTCATAGCAGTAGCCGAGTCGATTTTGCCCGTCTGCGTCTCCCTGTTCAGCCGCCTTGTGATACCAGAAGAAAGCCTTTTGCTCGTCTTTTGTTGTGCCAGTACCGGTTCGATAGCAACTGCCGAGATTAAGTTGCGCTACGGCCAATCCTTGTTCCGCCGCCTTCTGATACCAGAAGAAAGCTTTTTGCTCGTCTTTTGTTGTGCCAATACCCTTGTCATAGCAGAAACCAAGTCGATTTTGCCCGTATGCGTTCCCCTGTTCCGCCGCCTTCTGATACCAGAAGAAAGCCTTTTGCTCGTCCTTGTCTACACCGATACCATATCGATAGCAGTCGCCAAGTTGATTTTGCCCGTATGCGTCCCCCTGTTCCGCCGCCTTCTGAGACCAGAAGAAAGCCTTTTGCTCGTCCTTGTCTACACCGATACCATCTCGGTAGCAGTAGCCGAGATTAACTTGCGCTGCTGCCAATCCTTGTTCAGCCGCCTTCTGAGACCAGAAGAAAGCCTTTTGGCCGTCCCTGGTGGTGCCGATACCGTTTAGATAGCAGTTGCCAAGTAGACCTTGCCCGTATGCGTCCCCCTGTTCAGCCGCCTTCTGAGACCAGAAGAAAGCCTTTTGGCCGTCCCTGGTGGTGCCGATACCGTTTAGATAGCAGTTGCCAAGTAGACCTTGCCCGTATGCGACACCCTGTTCCGCCGCCTTCTGATACCAGAAGAAAGCTTTTTGATCGTCTTTTGCTGTGCCAATACCATTTTCATAGTAGAGGCCGAGATCAACTTGCGCTGCTGCCAATCCTTGTTCAGCCGCCTTCTGAGACCAGAAGAAAGCCTTTTTGCCGTCCCTGGTGGTGCTGATACCGTTTAGATAGCAGTTGCCAAGTAGACCTTGCCCGTATGCGTCCCCCTGTTCAGCCGCCTTCTGAGACCAGAAGAAAGCCTTTTGGCCGTCCCTGGTGGTGCCGATACCGTTTAGATAGCAGTTGCCAAGTAGACCTTGCCCGTATGCGTCCCCCTGTTCAGCCGCCTTCTGATACCAGAAGAAAGCTTTTTGATCGTCTTTTGCTGTGCCAATACCATTTTCATAGTAGAGGCCGAGATCAACTTGCGCGACTGCCAAGCCTTGTTCGGCTGCTTTTTTGCACAAAGAGAAGGCTTTTTTCTCATCCCTGGTTGTTCCAATCCCTTGGACATAATATAGACCAAGATAATTCAACGCTGAAGCATCACCAGTTTTACTTTTTGCTTCAAGTTCCGCGAATGTGCTTTCAATCTCATTTTTGTATTTTTGTGGATTAACATAAATTAATGCGCATTTTGCAAAAAAATGACCTTGCCTGGCTGCTTGCTCCATCCAGAATATGAAATTTTTTCCGCCCTGTAACTGTAACTTGCCGTAGACATATTGGGCTTCCGGATTCCCAGCCTTTGCCAGTTTTTCAAGCTGGCTCGGTTCCTTGAACTCGCGGATTGCCACTCCCTGAACTGCAGAAAAATCGAGTTTACCTCTCTGTATTTGGCGTAAGATTTCCTTATTCAACGGGACATCATGCCCATTATCAATATTCTGCAAGACCAGTTCTTCGGCTTTCTGTGTATTCCCCAGCTGATAATTTTGTAGAGCAGCAAACAAGACGGTGTTCCAATCATCGGGAGTGACTTGCTTTTCTATGATGCCCAGAAGACGCTTCGCCTCATCCTTTTCTTTTTCATCCAGAGTCCATATCTTATAGCGGGCATTGGCTGCGGCATAGGCGTCCTTTCTGAAAATTGGTCTGTTGACCTCCTCAAACTTCTCAAAGCAAGAGCGGGCTTGCTGACGATCACCATCCTGCAAATAGAAACTTCCCATATAGAACCAGTACGGTGGATACTTGGAAAAATTGGTTTCAAGCCTTTTTCCCATTCTCAGTGCTTTCTTGACGTCTTTTTCAGAAATGAAAGGATAGAATTGATCCAAATTATTTTCGGTCAGCCGATACTCGTCAGGAAGGTTATACCTGTTTAAGAGCGCCCAGCCAGCATCGAGCAGGCTCCCCTTGAGAGCATTGAAGCGGCGAATCCTCTCCTTATCCAATTCCCATTCGCCGGCCATGCGCTGCTGCATATATTCCTGTTCCTGCCCCTGCGCCTGCATCTTAACACGCTCATTGGCCTGAAGGGCAATCTGATATTCTCCGACTGCACCCAAGGCCGATCCAGCAGCTCTTACAAGTGTTGCGAGCCACGGTTCCGCGCCAGCAGATGATACGGTTGATACGAGCTCTTTCCCTCCTGATACCAGGGCTTCGGTTCGTATGTGCGATAATGGTTTTACTTCCAAAAATGCGCGGTTTACCTGGGCTTCATACTGACGGCGCAGCATTTCCCGGTCTTTTGCATCCAGTCGGTTTTCCGTATAGGTGTCCATCATCCTGGCGAACAGACTACGGAGTTCCATATCTTCTGTGATATTCCCTACTGCGAGGTTATTGATAATACCATTATATTCTTCATCCACCGTAACTTTTGAGGGTTGCCTTTCTACCCTGTAAATGGAAACAAGGGCATGATTCAGCGCGTCAAGAGTGGTCAACGGATCATGGCCCTCGTCTGCTGCAAGCCATGGCGCGGAGACGCCAATAACCAGAAAAGCGATAGCCAGGGAGTGAAGAATTTTCATGGAGTCAATTCCCGCTTTGGATGAATGCAGGTTTGAGGATAATGTGCCGCATCTCCATATCATTCACTATGCCAGTGATGGGGAGGGTATCTCCCATGCGTACTTTCCGGATGAGTGCTTCGTCTGCCTGATTCCGTGGTTTGACATAGCAGAAGGTGCCTAGCATATCTTTATCCGATTGGCCCTGGACAAGGTAGCCATCTCCGTTCCGCTGGATTTGTGCCACCGTGATTTCCCATACAACCTTCCTGCCAAGCAGATTTTTGAGCGTTTCTTCCTGTTGAAGCCGGGTGGCGTTGGAATCAGGCCAATAAATATTGGCAAGTTCCTTCAGCGTCAAGGAAGAGGAGGGTACATCGGAGAGGCTATCCACACTTGGCCCGGTTTTGGTGTCAGGCTTGCCGCCAAGGGCATGGACATGGGGGCTAAGAAAAATCACCGATGCCCCAAAAACCAAAGCTGTTAGAAGATTTTTAAAATACATTGCCTTCTTTCACCTTGTAGTTTCTTTTTGGGTCGAAGGGGACATTATCAATCCGCAAATGAGTTGTGCCTTTGGGGAAAGTGCAGATTTGCCCGGGCTTGAGCACCCTATGCTCCCAGATCCCCCCGTTATTCGTGGAAAACGTGACCTTGACAGGGGGCGCTTTACGCCCGCTGCTGAGATATTGAATGGAGCCCGCCTGTGCCACACTTGCCACTGCCAAGGCGGCAAGCACGAAGAAAATGATAATTTTTCTCATAGCTTTCTCGCAATGTTGAAGGAGGCTGCTGCCATTGTTTTTTATAGTTGTGTTTCAATATAGACCGAAAAATTTGTCAAGCGGGTACTCTGGCCCAATGAAAGACTACCCGCAGCTTACCGAAGCAGGGCAGCCGCTTGCGCTTGCAAGGTTGCCCGGATGTGCCCAGGCTGGCAAAGCGCGCATAAAGTTTCCGGGCTGTTTCCAAATTGCCCCGATAGGCGTATCTGGCTACAAGAAACTCCGCCAATTCAGCCTTGATCCCCTCCTGCCCCTCGCATTGCAACACCTGCTCAAAAGCCTTGGCAGCGTCCTCCAGATTTCCTTCCAAGCCTTCGTGGAGGATATAGGCCCGGATGCCAGCCAATACAGCCTTATCCGGGAGTGCGGAAATCAAATCAGCGAGCTTTGCGTCCATCATGGAACTCTCCTGCAAAAGGAAGTTCCTCAAGCGTATGGCGCGAAGAGCGTATTTGGTCAAGGGCCGCAAATCTATTTCTCTATGAACGGCGAATATCGTGCCAAACTTATAACAACATATTGGAATAAAATAAAAAAAATTTGAATATTCTTTTTTTAAATTTTCTGTTTATTTTTCTGATGGCCTTTATGAGCAATAAGGGAGACTCCCGTCGGGAGAGCTTTGTCTAAAGCGGTTTGCTGTTGAAAACGGCAACCGCTCTGGCGGCCGCGGGAGCGGACGCCCGCGCCGAATGAGCCTGAAAACCACGCTTTTCAGGCGAAATGATGGCAGCGCCGCTTTTGAAATTGAATAATT
>NZ_JAAKEH010000003.1:0-121224 GCF_011039095.1 Desulfovibrio sp. ZJ200
GGACGTTGGGAAAGGATAAGCATACTTTCAGCAATCCGGGTAACGGGAGAAACTTGCAGTGTTGTTTTTGATGGGGCACTGGATGGAAAAATGTACAATGCCTATATTGAAAAATTCCTTCTTCCAACGCTTAAAGCTAACGATATTGTTATAATGGATAATTTGAATGTCCATAAATCAAAAACAGCCCAAAAGTTGATAACGGAAAAAGGCTGCAAGTATATTTTCCTTCCAGAATACAGCCCGGATTTAAATCCCATTGAAAAGATGTGGAGCAAAGTGAAACAATTACTTCGGGGTATGAAAGCAAAAACATGTGATGAACTGTACAAATCCATTGGAAAAGCATTAAGTTGTATCACACAAAAAGACGCTGAAGGATGGTTTAAATCCTGTGGCTATGTAAAAAGTTAAAAGCAAAATACTCTAATTCAAGTTGTCTGACGCAGCTACTATCCTGCCAAAGGCTTCGCCTCTGGACTCCGGCAGAGCGTTCGGCGCTGCGCTTCTCACGCTCTCAAAAAGGCGGGAAAGGCAGATGGAAAAACGGAAGGCAGCAATCAGATTTCAGAAACGGCGGACGCTCAGGCTCACCGCTGAAGAAGACGCAAGAATCACCCGGCAGGCCACGACCGCCGGAATCTCTGTTTCCGAGTTCATGCGGCGGCTGTTCTTCGGCGGCAGGTCCATCATTGCCGGAACAGACGACCAGACCATCCGGGAACTGCGGCGGCTTTGGGGGCTGCTCAAACATCATCTTGGCTACCGGGTCGATGGAAAAGGGGAGATTGTCCGCAACGCTCTGCCGAAACAGGTCACCCCCTGCCCCAGAGCAGAGGATTTTGAGAACGCCACAGGCGAAAAATCCGCACAGCGGATAGCGCAGGAAAAGGGCCGCGCCGTCATTCAGAGCGCCTCCTGCTGGGAGGAGCTTCATGCCGGACTGGATGAAGTTGGCTTGCGTTTCGTCCGCAAAGGTGCCGGGCGGTGATTTTTGCGGGAGATACGGCGGTCAGGGCGCCCAGCGTGGACAGGAATTTCAGTATGTCCAGGCAGTGTAAAAAACTCGGCGAGTTCAAGCCCGGTTAGTATTCCGAGCGGACATGCAGCAAAGCCGCTCCGGAGACGGTCAGCCATGTATGCCGGGAGGAGTGGCTGGAGTATCAGAAGGAACGGCAGGGACAGGATGAAGAAAAACACCACGCCAGAAAAAGGCGGGAGGAAGAGCGGCACGAACTGGAACAGCGGCAGCGGGAACGCCGGGAAACAGCCATAGCACGCCTTGCTCCGCGCGGACTCTCCATACTGAACATTGCCCGGCCAGGCTTTCGGCGTGGCCAGAGGCATCGACATCGCTTCATTCCAGCCCACTCTGGAGCAGTTTCAGAACTTCAACCATGAGGCCGAGGAAATGAAGAGGGAGCGGATACATCACGAAACACGCGAAAGGCGGGTACGTCCAGTCTTCCGGTTACGATAAGATAAGGACCATTGACGATACGCGAGGAAATATATATATAAAATATATACCAAGGAGACGGGCATGGAAACCGCCAAGATTTTTCAAAACGGTCAAAGCCAGGCAGTTCGACTGCCCCGGCGATTTCGTTTCGCGTGCGACAGGGTGGCTATCAAAAAGGTCGGCAATGCTGTGGTGCTGTTTCCGCCTGATGCGCCCTGGGACACGCTTTTCAACGCATTGGAGCAATTCTCTCCTGATTTTATGGCAGACAGGTGTCAACCGCAGATACAGGAACGTGCCAGTTTATGATAACCGCTTTATTGGACACGAATATCTGCATCTATCTTATCAGGAACAATCCGCCGGAAGTGCGTGAACGCTTTGCCGCATACGCTCCCGGTGAAATCGGTATTGCATCCATCTCCGTGGCTGAGTTGTACTATGGCGTGGAAAAAAGCGCCTCACGGGAGAGAAATGCCAGAGCCCTGGAGGCGTTATTGCTTCCTCTGGAAATTGTACCTTTTGATATGGCGGCGGCCCAAATTTACGGCAATATACGGGCCATACTGGAAAAGAGGGGAACTCCTGTCGGAGGTATGGACATGCTGATAGCCGCAGTGGCACTGGCAAACAATTGTACCCTGATCACCCATAACCTGCGTGAATTTGAACGTATTGACGGCCTCAGATGTGAATCCTGGGCTCAGAGATAAGCATCGATCCGTGTTGGAAAAATACCGGGCGGAGCTTGCCCCTGTCCGCTTTGCGGCAAGCCGGTGCGCCTTGCTCCCATACTGGAGAAGCGCACGGAGATTGTCCTCTGGGGTTATTACATGTTCCGGAAAATGTTTTCCTCAGGATATGTATTCCTGTCAGCCGGACGATGCTCAAGCAGCCAGGCTTGTCAAACGATGGCGGGTTGAAATCGTTCCCGCGATCGGCAAATGGAAAAAGCTTTCGGCCCAGTCGCCGCGCTGTCTTCACTGTGATAAACCTACCCGCTGTTGCCTGTTCCAGCGAAAAACGGACTCTTGTTATGCGTCTGGTCTGTGTGCAACAGGGCTGTCGCCTGCCCGCGCAGCGGCATTTTTCTCCGACAAATGGCAACCGGCGGAGATGGCTGGACAAGTACGGCGCTGGTCGCGGGAACGTCTGCAATTCATGCTTTTGTTTTCAAAAAAGCTGGATCACAGTCTGTATACTGGCATAGTACCGTGCCCCGTCTGCCATGCGCGTGGAAATCCGGTATTACAGCGTTCCTGCGCAAGCATTTTCTCTATGGCGTCTTGCTGATCCTCGCGTAAAATCCCTGTAAATTGTACGGACAGGAATTGTCCCGAAATACGTTCATCCTGGATTTCCGCCTGGATATTATTGGCGCGCAGCAACGACAGCAGAGCGTCAAGACAGCCGCGCGGCAGTCCAATGTGTCGGGGATGATTTTCAGCGCAGCCGATAATCCGGGGTTTGTTCCATACCGGCAGCCGCATGGCCTGTGTCCTGTAAAATTCAGGATTCTGAAAGGCAGCGAGGCGTATCAGTCGATTGGCCAAGGGCTGTGTGAGGATATCCTTGGCAATGAAAATCTGATTGGCAAGAACCAGATGCAATGAGCGCGGTAAGGTTCCGGGCAGCCGGGCGGATTGTGGAGCAGGACGTTGCCACGGACATGGGTCGTTTTTGTCCCCGGTAAAAGCCACATCCAAAGGGTGGCGTCCCCTGCAGGCGTGAAGAATGGCATCCTCCAGCGCCTGCCGTGACAAGGGGTGGATTGAAGCAAGAAAACCCCACTGGTCGGGATATGGCTGGAACTGCTCATCGACAAAAATACTGTGCCCACACCTCCGCGGCTGTTTCTGCAAAGGCAAGGCAGTCAGGTTGCCAAAGCCGCCCTTGGGCAAGGTGTCCTGGTTGGGAAAAAGGTGCTCATAGCTTGCCAGCGAGAGTTGACGGGTATTTTCGCAGGTTCGGCTGAGCAGGGCGGCACCAAGTTGCCGGGCTTCCTTCGCCGGAACAGGTTCGGAAAAAAATATCCAAATATGTGCTCCTTTCCCTGAACGGGAAATTTCCAGAGCAGTGGGAATGTTCGTATCGTGACAGCTTCGCAGGAAGGCTCTGGAATCATTCCGCCAGTCAGCCTCGTCAAAATCAACGGCCAGGAAACGGCAGGAATCATCCTTCCGCAAGGGGTAAATACCTATCGTATGTCTGCCGGACAGATGGTCGTAAAGAACCTGATCCGTGACGGGCAACAAGTTCCGTTCCGGGCAGTCGGCACATCTGACTTTGGGCTTGCCGCATACCCCTCGTTTCCATTCATTACCGCAGACGGGAGAGTATCCTGATGTGCCCTTGCTTGCTGACTCCCAACGCCTTGGATAGACATCCTCCCGACCGGAAAACAGCTGCCAAAACAATGCAATTTTCTCAGCGATACTGAAATTTGACGGAACAGGCTGTTCTTTTTTTGTGGAGGGCACAGTCTGACCAAGAGGGCAGACACCCTTCCAGACGATGCCGCTTCCGGCCCGCGCGGATGGTTCCCAAAGGCGTCCAGCGGCATTTCCGCGCTGTTCACCGCCAGGTCGGGCATGGCGTAGATGGACGTGTCCACGCAGTAGACCGGCTTACCCTGACGCAGGGCGGAAATCCCCATTGTGGAGTTCAGCACCACCACGCCCTGGCTTTTGTCCATCATCTGATGCGCCTTGCCGCCTTCAATGAAGAAAAAGGCAAAAAAATGGATAAGAAAATGGATAATTAACCAGGGATCACCGGGCATGAAAGGTCAGTGTCAGGCTCCTGGATTTTCCTATATATATGAAATTAAAAGAAATATATCGTGATGGCACTCTAGGGATTTATATATGAGTGCCTCTCAAAGTGAATCCTTCCAGTGTGCCAGCTTGACATCATCGGCAAGTTGAGCGCATTTGTCTTGGTAAAAATGGTCATGAGATCAACAGTAACGCTGAGACGTCTGATTCAGCGAAAACCATCGATGAGTCTAATCCTGCTCAGGATTCGAATACTTTCAACTTGGCGGCTGACTTCGGCGGGTAGCCAATCATGTTTCACCTAGAGCGTGTTCACGCTTATCAGAAAAAGTTTTGTTTTTCGGAACACTGCCTCGCAATTCGGCCAGGGAAAGGATTTTCGCTGAACTCATTAAAATAGTTGAGAATGCGCAGGATAGTGCTAACACGTCCTAAGCGTATTCGGGTAACTCATTATACCACACTTTCGGCATTAAAGAAACTAGTTTATGATGAAAGCAAGTTTAGATTATCAGAAGGAAATTTTTTAAATGATCCATCCGAAGGGAGAGAGCTTTTTAATTTTTTAGATCCGACGCATCAGATGTTTTCTGTAGATAAAGATTTAACTTATTTAACTGATTTAAAAGATTTAACTAGAGCAGATTACCTTTGACTTTTTATGAAAGTCAAAGGTGGCATTCAGGCGAAAAACGCGGTTTTCGCCTGAATGTACGCCGCGTTGCGGCGGCTGCCGCTTTCGCGTCAGCAGAGCATTTTCAAAGAGAAAATGCTCTAACTGAACGCTCTGGCAGGGCTTCGCCCTCCAGAGCGTTTCGCTATTTTCATGAGCACAACGCTCTACTACGTTCCTCCGGACGAAAGATGACTTCAGTGCGCGCATTGACGGAGCATTGCGCGCATTGTACGTTTATGTGCAGGGCATTTTTCTTTTGCAATGCGCTGTTTATATGACTGCATTGCAGTCTTCCTGCGTCGAGAGCATACCTGTTGCCCTTGGCCTGTTCCTGCGGCCTGCGCTCCTGCCCGCCCGGATTTACCTGATGCAAACAGGCCCGGCTCGTTTTGTTGCAGTGCTCGCGGCGGCCCGGACTGGGCGCGGGCACGCATTTTTTCTTCTGAACGAAGTATGAAAAGAGGCATCCTTGAACATGACTGTCTTCAAACAAGGCCGCGCGCGGCCGGAGGATATATGACGCATGCGCCCACTGAAAAAAAAACCGCCGAAACCGCGGTCAGAGGCCTTCTGTTTGCCGTGGCCCTGGTGCTGCCCGTGCTGCTGGGCGTGTTTTTTCAGGCTTTTTCCCTTGTTTCCACGGCTTCGTTCGGGGCCATGTTCGCCCTGCTGATCGCGCCCAGGCACGGGATCACGGCCCGCATTGCGGGCATCGGCATCGGCGGCTTGCTGGTGGTTCTGGCCGCCGCGCTGGGCGTAGCCCTGCAAGGGAGGCACAACCTTGTGCTCGTGCTGCTTTTCCTGCTCAGTTGGCTGGCGGCCCTGCCCCGCCCCGATCAGGCCTATCTCGGCCTGATCGTCAAGTATGTGGCCTGCTCCGTGCTTTTGACTTCCTTCGGCATTTCCGCAAGCCTGGTCATGGCCCTGGCCTTTCTTGGCGGCATTGCCCTGGGCATCTGCCTGAGCCTTGTGGGCATGGCCTTTGAAACGGACAGCCCGGAGCCCGAGCCTTTGGACGAATTCAAAGCCTTTATGCACGGGGCCACCAACGGCCGCCTGTTCGGGGTGGCCGTGCCGGTGACGGTGCTGGCCTCCACCCTTGCGGCGCGGTATTTTTCCTTCAGCGATCCGGCCTGGGTCGGCCTGACCGTGCTTTTCGTCATGCACAGCGACGGCGCTACCGAGCTGTTCCGCGTGTGGGCCCGGACCCTGGGCACGCTGGCCGGGGTGCTGGTTTCGGGCGTGATTCTCTACACGGTGGGCAATCCCCTGCTGATTGGCCTGGGCATCGGCCTGTTCGCTTTTGCCATACCCTTTGTCGTCAAAGATCACTACATCCTGTTCAGCTTTGTGATTACCTGCGCGGTGCTCCTGCTCATCGACATTTCCATGTTCCAGAGAGGCGGGGATTTTCCCCTGCTGCGCTGGCGGCTCATCGACACGGTGATCGCCTGCGCCTGGGTCCTGGCTTCCAACCTCACGCTGCGTCTGATCCGTTGGCTGCGGCACCGCAAGGAGCCTGCCCCGGCCCCGAAAGCCTGAACAGTGCATGCCCCATGCTCTGGGCGCGCAGGCAAGCTTTCAGACCCGGCGCGCTGCGGCTGAACGCGTCTGCCTGTGAGGAAGCAGCGATCCCGCCGCCGGACGTAAAAAGGCGGCTTTGCATGGCTTACTGAGGGCTGACCCTAGAACAGATTACCTTTGACTTTTTATGAAAGTCAAAGGTGGCATTCAGGCGAAAAACGCGGTTTTCGCCTGAATGTACGCCGCGTTGCGGCGGCTGCCGCTTTCGCGTCAGCAGAGCATTTTCAAAGTGAAAATGCTCTAGACCCGCCCGCTGCCCTTGCAGACCGGACAAGGCGTGCTGTTGCCGCAATGCGGGCAACTCACGGGCGTCACCCGACCGTTGCCCCGGCAGCGCGGGCACGGCCGATCGCCATACTCCGTGCGCGCGACGCCCTTGCCGTTGCAATCGGGACAAAGCGGCTTGCGCTGGCCGTTCCAACATGCGCCGCAGGAAATTCTGCCGCTGCCGTCACATTTGTTGCACAGTTGCATCTGCTCACTCCGGAATAGGAAAACGAAGAAGGGGCGCACCCGCCGCCTGCGGCCGCGGGCAACAGGGAACAGACCGGGCGCAGTATCCTTATCTACCCATAATGCCAAGTATAACGGATTGTTAGATCCCGGTCAACGCGCGGCCCGCCTGCTCGCCGCGGGCCTGTGCGCGGCGCGGAAAAAACGCAGGCGCTCTGCCGCCAACGGCTGACGCGCGGCGGGCATGGCTTCGCCCCGCCAGAGCGGTTGCCGTTTTCAACAGCAAAACGCTCTAGAAGATTACCTTTGACTTTTTATGAAAGTCAAAGGTGGCATTCAGGCGAAAAACGCGGTTTTCGCCTGAATGTACGCCGCGTTGCGGCGGCTGCCGCTTTCGCGTCAGCAGAGCATTTTCAAAGAGAAAACGCTCTAAACCGCGCAGTGTTTCAAGGGTAAGCTGCTCTCAAGCTCTTGCTCTCGGCAAAAACGGAAGGAACCGCCTTGCGGCGGCTCCTCTACCCATCATACTCCCTATGCGCGTCCAAACGCGGAAGGCTCTAGTTGCAGCCCTCTTCAACCTTGAAGAACGCCGCCGCGCCCGCGCCGCACACCGGGCAGGAATCACACGGGCCTTCATGCGTGTAGCCGCAGATTTTGCAGACATAGTAATCTGTCTTGGACAGGCCCGAAGGATTGGCAATGGCTTTCTTGTACAGATTGGCGTGCACTTCCTCCACTTTGTTGACAAAGTCGAAATACTTGGCAACCGCGGTCTGGCCTTCGGCCTGGGCGTCCTTGATCATTTCAGGATACATCTTGGTGAATTCGTAGGTTTCCCCTTCCAGGGCAGCCTGAAGATTGGCGGCCGTGTCGCCGATCTTGCCCGCGTTTTTGAGGTGGGCATGGGCATGGATGGTCTCAGCGGCGGCAGCCGCGCGAAAAAGTTTGGCCACCTGGGGCAGGCCTTCCTTTTCGGCCACCTGGGCGAAAGCGAGGTATTTGCGGTTGGCCTGGGATTCGCCGGCAAAGGCGGCCATGAGGTTTTCCTGGGTTTTGCTCATTACATTCTCCTTCTCGTATGATTGTTTGCATGTCATTTATTAAGAACAATTCCTGTTTATAGAAAGCTACGGGCCTTGTAAAGAGTTTTTCGACGATTTTTTTATGTGCGCAGAGAAGGAGCCCGCTGCTCTCGGCTTATATCCTTCAAGATGCGCATCCATCGAGATCCCGAAGCCGCGAAAAACCCTTTACTCCCGACCGTCCCCTTTCCCCGGCGCGAACTGCGCGGCCTGCGGCCCGTCGCTCATTTCGCCGTGATGCTTGAGGGTCAGCCCCTGATTGATGAAATACACATGCTCGGCAATATTGATGGAGCGCCGCCAGATTCGCGTCAGCGAACGGGTGACCAGAATGATGTGCATGGCCAGATGCGGCTCCAGATCCGCCTTTGTCCCGGAAAGCCCTTCCATGATGCGCTGGATGATCCGCACTTCGCACTGCACAGCCTCGTCTTCTCCCAGACTCATGGCCAGAGCGGCTTCGGCGTCATTGGCGCGAAAAATAGCCATGGCCTGCTCAAAGGCCTGACGGGCTTTGTCGAACATCTCGCGCACATGGGGTATGACCCCGTAGCCGGGCATATCCTGCATCAGAATAGCCTGCTCGGCCATGCTCACGGCTTCGTCGCCAATGCGCTCCAGATCCACCACCATGCGCAGGGAGCTGACCACAAAACGCAGATCGCCTGCAACGGGCTGGGTGCGCGCCAGCAGTCGCAAGGTCATGGCGTCGATCTCGTTTTCCAGCTCATCGATGGCCGCGTCGCTTTCAATGACTGCGGCCGCACGGCCCGGGTCGTTGGCGGCCAGGGCCTTGCCCGCCTCTTCCAGGGCAATGCCCACGCTGGCGCACATAACCAGAAGCCGGGTGCGCAAGGTCACAAGCATTTGCTGCAACTGATTTTCCTGCCGGTTCATGGGGCTTTCTCCTGGATAAAGATGCATTCTCAATCGAAAGGCCGCGCGCCTCGCCGAAACAGCGGCGGAAGGAACACGCGCTCAAGACAACCGTTAACCGAATCTGCCGGTAATGTAATCTTCGGTCTGCTTTTTGCCGGGCCGGGTGAATATCACGTCCGTGGCGTCGTGCTCTATGAGCCGCCCCATGTAGAAAAAGGCCGTGTAGTCCGAGACGCGCGCGGCCTGCTGCATGTTATGGGTAACAATGATAATGGTCAACGAGGCCTTGAGCTCGTGAATGCTCTCTTCGATTTTCTGCGTGGCTATGGGGTCCAGGGCGCTGGCGGGCTCGTCCATCAGCAGCACTTCCGGCTCCACGGCCAGGGTGCGCGCAATGCACAAGCGTTGCTGCTGCCCGCCGGAAAGCCCCAGGGCCGAGGCGTTGAGCCGATCCTTGACCTCATCGAAAAGAGCGGCCCGGCGCAGTGAAGCCTCCACTTTCCCGGCGATCAGCGATTCATCCCTCACGCCGTTGACGCGCAAGCCATAGGCCACGTTTTCATAAATGCTCTTGGGAAAGGGATTGGGCTTTTGAAAGACCATGCCCACCCGCTGACGCAGGGATACCACATCGGTTTTGGGGCTGTTGACGTTTTCGCCGTCCAGCAGAATTTCCCCTTCCACGCGCGCGCCCGGCACCAGATCGTTCATCCGGTTCAGGCAGCGCAAAAAGGTGGACTTGCCGCAGCCGGAAGGGCCGATCAAGGCCGTGGCCTTTTGCGGCGCAAAACTCAGACTCACATCGTGCAAGGCCTTGTTCTGACCATAAAAGACACTGACGTTTTGGGCCAGCAGATTTTTCTTCATTACGTTGCCGCTCCATCGGGATTTTTTTCGTCGTGATCCACTTCTGCCGGTGCAAGGGAGAAAACAATGGCCGTGCTGCCGTCCTGCGCCGGGCTCTCGGCGCGTATCCGGCCGTTGTGCCGTTCCACGATATGTTTGCAGATAGCCAGCCCCAGGCCGGTGGAAGCCTGGCCGCGGTGCCGCTCCACCTGGTAAAAACGCTCGAAGACCCGCTCAAGATCTTCAGCAGGGATGCCCGGCCCGTGATCCGTAACGCGAAAGACCACTTCCGCCTGCTCCCCGCTCCCGCTCCTGCGCGCGCCAATCCGCACGGCACTGCCTTCCGGCGCGTAACGGCAGGCGTTTTCGAGCAGATTGCGAAAAACCTGCGTCAGATGCGGCAGGCTGGCCATGACGCGGCAATCCGAAGGTATATCTTCTTCCAGCCGCAGGTCGCGCCTTTCCAGGGCTTCCCGGCACATGCCGCGGGCCTGGGCCACGGCTTCGCGCGGGTCTGTGGGCGCGAGCTCAAGGCTGCCGTTTTTGCCCTCCAGGCGGGCCAGAGAGAGCAAATCTTCAACCATGCGCGTGAGACAGGCTCCGTTCTTGAGAATGATTTCGCCGAAACGGCGGCACTCTGGCGAGGCGTCCAGGCTGATCAAGGTTTCGGCATAGCCCTGGATGGCCGTGAGCGGGGTGCGCAGCTCATGCGAGACATTGGCCGCAAAATCCCGGCGCACGCGCTCCAGCCGCACCAGTTCCGTGATGTCGTGAAACACGGCCACGGCTCCCAGATGTCTGTCCGGCCCGGCAGGCCGCGAAAGGCAGACGGACATGACCTGCCCGGAGGGCAGATCCAGATGCAAATGCCGCTGCACCTTTTCGCTCTGGTCGCAAGGTTTGCCGTGGGCGTCGGCGCACTCGCCTTCCGGCGCGGCCAGCATGTCGTCCACAGCCTCTTGCAGGGCGGGCGAGGGAATGACCTCCACCACCTGAGCGCCCCGCGCAGCGGCCGCTTCCGGAAAATTGCGCGCCAGGGCCCGGTTGCAGCGGCGGATGCGGCCGCGCGGGCCGAGCACCAGTACGCCGTCGCTCATGGTGTCCAGAATACTTTCCAGCTGGGCAGTCTGATCCGCGGCGGCGCGCATGTGTTGCTCGATATTTTCGGCCATGCGGTTGACCGCCTCGGCCAGAGGCGCAAACTCGCTGCCCGGTATGCGCCGCAGACGGCGCTGGAAGTTGCCCAGAGAAATGCCCTCCACCACGGCAATCATCCGGTTCAGGGAACGGCGCAGCGCGCCGGAGAGCAGGACGGCCAGCAAAAGGGAAAGCGCGGCCGTGAACAGGCCGATCTGGCTGAACACGCTCAGCCGGCTTTCAATCAGTCGCCGCAAGTTTTCCAGGGGGACGGAGAGGCGCAGCAGACGGCCATCCTCCAGGCGGGTGGCAGCGTACGCCAGATCCAGATCAAGGGTCCCGCTGGGCCGGATCGCAAAGCCCTGCCCTGTGGCCAGAGCCTGCTGAATTTCAGGGCGATCCGCATGATTGTCCAGGCGAGTCACGGGCTGGGCCTCGCTGGCCGTGTCGCCCAGCACAGTGCCCCGGGCATCCAGAAGGGACAGGCGCTCATCCGGCATATCCAGAATGCGCGCCAGTTCCGGCAGGTTGGCCGCTTGCGGGCCCAGCTTGTCCAGGATGACCCCGGCCAGGCGCGTTTCGTAGACCAGGCGCTCCCGCGCGGCCTGCAACTGGCTGCGCTCAAGCCAGGCCTTGCCGTAAATAACGGCAATGCCGATGGAGAGCAGGGACACAAGCAGAACACTGAAAAAAATACGGGTGCGAAAGGAAAACATGGCTTCCCCGGTTTGCTGCTGCAGGAACGCGCAACGCTTCGCGATGCGCCGACAAGTCTACCTGCTGTAAATACTGACTGCGTTCTACGTTACTGTTTTTTTGGATGCGTCCGCACTGGCCGCCCGGCAAAGGAAGCAATGCAGAGGCGGCCCTATAGCTAATTTTATGAGCAAAACGCTCTAGGCCTTGATCCGGTACCCCACGCCGCGCACTGTCTCCAGCGTGGCCGCGGCCGTGCCCAGCTTGGAGCGCAGGCGGCGCACATGCGTATCCACCGTGCGGGCGTAGCCTTCAAAAGAATAGCCCCAGACATTGTTCAGCAACTGCTCGCGGGTGCGCACCGAGCCCGCATGGCGCAAGAGATCCTCCAGCAGCCGAAACTCGGTGGCCGTGAGGGCCAGTTCCGCGCCGTCCACGGTCGCCGCGTGCGCCTCGGGCCTGAGCACAATGCCGTGGCGCGCAAGCCTGCCGCTGTCCGCGGCGCGATGGCCCCGGCGCAGGACGGCCTTGATCCGCAGCATCAGCTCCCGCACGCTGAAGGGTTTGACCACATAGTCGTCGGCCCCCAGCGTCAGGCCCACAACGCGATCCACTTCCTCGCCGCGCGCCGTGAGCATCAGTATGGGGATATCTGCCGTTTCCGCCTGGGCGCTGAGCTGACGGCAGACTTCAAAGCCGTCCAGGCCGGGCAGCATCACGTCCAGAAGGATCAGAGACGGCAGCTTCTGCCGGGCCAGAGCAAGGCCGCCGGGCCCGTCTTCAGCCTCCAGCACGCCGAAGCCCTCGCGCTCCAGATTGAAACGCAAAAGCTCGCGGATGTCGGCCTCATCTTCCACCACAAGAACGGATTGTGCGCTCATACATTTCTTCCCTTGTCACGCCGGGCAGTAAAACAGGCTTTTGCGGCAAACCGATGGTCACAATGTTACAATTTCGCGACAGGCCCGGACTGGCGCAAAACCCGGCTCCGCCGCCCTTGGGGAGTATTTCGCCAGGCTTCACGCACTCTTCGCCTTTTCGTCGCCAATCTGTAACAAAGCCCGGTCAAAAGGGGAATGCGCGGAAGGGATTCCCCCTGCCGCAAGTCCGGAGCAGAGTACTTTTGAAAAGCCGCACGGGGCACGCTCCGCGTTTGCACGGCTGCCCGTCAGAGCATTTTTCAAGTATCCATGCTCTAAAATAAGGAGATTCACCATGGCTTTCGGCAAATTGCTGGCAACGGCCCTGACCGTCCTGGGGCTCAGCGCCCCGGCCCTGGCGGCGCAGGATATTGTGATCAACGGCTCCACCACGGTGCTGCCCGTGGTGCAGAAAGCCGGGGAAGCCTTCATGGCCTCGCATCCCGGCGTGAACTTGAGCATTTCCGGCGGCGGTTCGGGCAACGGGATCAAGGCGCTGATCGACAAACAATGCAACGTGGCCATGAGCTCGCGCGACATTAAAGAAAAGGAAGTTGCCGCGGCCGCGAAAAACAGCGTCAAGCCCGTGCGCACGGCCATTGCCGTGGACGCCATCGTGCCGGTGGTGCATCCCGCCAACCCGGTCAGCGAAATCAGCACCAGCCAGCTCAGGGACATTTTTGCCGGGAAAATCACCAACTGGAAGGAGCTGGGCGGCCAGGACGCCAGAATCGTGCCCATCTCGCGTGACACCTCCTCCGGCACCTTTGAATCCTGGGAAGAGCTGGTCATGAACAAGCAGCGCGTCACCCCGGCGGCCCTGATGCAGGCCTCCAACGGCGCTGTGGTCCAGGCCGTGACCAACAATAAAAACGCCGTGGGCTACATCGGCCTGGGCTATCTGGGCAAATCCACCAAGGCCCTGAAGGTGGACGGCGTGGAAGCCAGCGCCGAAACCGCGCTTTCCAAGCAGTGGCCCATAGCGCGCGAGCTGTACATCTTCACGGACGGCGAGCCTGCCGGCGACGTGAAAAAGCTGGTGGACTATCTGCTGGACCCCGGCAAGGGCCAGAAGAATGTCAGGGAAGTGGGCTACGTGCCCATCTCCCGCTAGGGCTGACCATCGGAAACGGTTGGAGCGCGGGCCGGATATGCGGACGGCTGCCTGTGCCGTGGCGGCAAGACATGCCGCCGACACAGGGGGCAAGGGCGCCCGGTCCGCTGTCGGCAACGGCCCACGCCCAGATTGACGCGGTCGCCGCGCCGGTGAACATGCCCGTCGCGCGTCAGCCGTAAGGCGGCACAGCCGCCAACGGCTGGCGACAGCAGAGACAGACGCAGGCGAAATGTACTTTCGCCGCCAAGCGCCGGAGCAAAAGCAAGCTGCTCCAGGGCATGGTTCACCGGCCAGGCGGCAGGCCAGGCACAAAGAAAATACGTTTCTCAAGGGGGTCATGCCCATGCGCTCAGGATCGGATCTCAGGGAAAAAATCATCCGCTACGCGCTGACCGGCGTGGCCGGCAGCTCCCTCCTGGCTTTGGCGGGCATTGTGATCTTTCTGTTCATGGAAGGCCTGCCGCTTTTCGCGCACTATTCCGTGTTTGATTTTCTTTTCGGGCGGCTCTGGTATCCCACTGAAGATCCGGGCCTGTTCGGCATCTTTCCGCTGCTTCTGGCCTCACTGGCGGTGACCGCGCTCTCCTCCCTGCTGGCCGTGCCCATGGGCGTGCTTACGGCAGTGTACCTTACGGAAATCGCGCACCCGACAACGCGGCGGTTCATCAAACCCTTTGTGGAGCTGCTGGCGGCCCTGCCCTCTGTGGTGCTGGGCTTTCTGGGCATGGTGATCCTGGCTCCCTGGATTCAGGATGTCTTCAATGCCCCCACGGGCCTGAATCTGCTCAACGCCTCGCTGGTGCTGGCCCTGATGAGCGTGCCCACCATTTGCTCCATCTCGGAAGACGCGCTGTACAGCGTGCCGCGCGAACTGCGCGAAGCATCCCTGGCTTTGGGCGCAACCCGCTGGCAGACGACCCTGCGCGTGGTGATCCCGGCGGCGCTTTCCGGCATCGGCACAGCCGTGATGCTCGGCATGTCCAGGGCCATCGGGGAAACCATGGTTGTGCTGATGGCGGCCGGGGGCGCGGCGCTGATTCCCGCGTCCCTGCTGGACCCGGTGCGGCCCATGCCCGCGTCCATTGCCGCTGAAATGGCCGAAGCGCCCTTTCGCAGCGATCATTATCACGCGCTGTTCGCCATCGGCATTGTGCTTTTCTTTCTGACCCTGGCATTTAACCTGCTGGCCGGGCATATTGCCGAAAAGCACCGCCAGGCAGGCTCCTCCAGCCTTTAGAGCGTTTTGCTAATGAAATTAGCTAAACGATCTGGCAGGGCGAAGCCATGCCCGCCCGCAAGCGTCAGCCGTTGGCGGCTGTGCCGCCTTACGGATGACGACAGCAGAGATAGAGCGGTTTGCTGTTGAAAACGGCAACCGCTCTGGCGGCCGCGGGAGCGGACGCCCGCGCCGAATGAGCCTGAAAACCACGCTTTTCAGGCGAAATGATGGCAGCGCCGCTTTTGAAATTGAATAATTTCAAAAGCAAAATGCTCTAGGCGCAGGCGTAATTTACTTTCGCCGTTACGCGCCGGAGCGAGCGTTTCAAAAGCAATAAGATCCAGACCTCAAGGGAGCCGCACATGCATGTTTTAACATCGTCCAAAGGCCGTGGCGTGCAACAGGCAGTCATGTTCGTCGCGCTGCGTGTGATCGCGGCCTGCAACGTGCTGGCCCTGCTGGGCGTCTGCGCCTTTCTGCTGCACAACGGCCTTCCGGCCCTGAGTTGGGAATTGCTTACCGAGCCGCCGCGCAAAATGATGACCGAGGGCGGCATCTGGCCCTGCATTGTGGGCACGGCCATCTTGTCGCTGGGGTCTCTGGCCCTGGCCTTTCCTCTGGGCGTGGCTTCGGCCGTCTACCTGCACGAGTATGCCGGGCGCAATGGCTTTGCCCGCTTCATCCGGCTGGGCGTGAACAATCTGGCCGGCGTGCCGTCCGTGGTTTTCGGTCTGTTCGGCCTGTCTTTCTTTGTCACTTTCTGCGGCTTCGGGGTCAGCATCCTTTCCGGCGTGCTGACCCTGGCCGTGCTGACCCTGCCGGTGATCATCGGCACAGCCGAGGAAGCCCTGCGCTCCGTGCCCGATACCTACCGGGAGGCTTCCCTGGCACTGGGGGCCACCAAATCCCAGACCATCGCCCGCGTGGTTCTGCCCTGCGCCCTGCCCGGCATGCTTACCGGGGCCATTTTGGGCGTGGCCCGCGCCGCGGGCGAAACAGCGGCCATCATGTTTACCGCGGCGGTCTTCTACACGCCCAAGAACCCGGACTCTCTTTTCAGCGCGGTCATGGCCCTGCCCTATCACATGTATGTGCTGGCCACGGCAGGCACGGAAATAGAAGCGACCCGGCCGTTGCAATACAGTACGGGCCTTGTGCTGGTCATGCTGGTACTGGGCATGAACCTGGCCGCCGTGATCCTCCGGGATCGCCTGCAACGGCGGCGGTAGGCATGTTGCCTGCCGGATGCCTTGAGGCGGCGGCCCAACTCACTCCAGGCTGAGAATGACCGAAAAAGCCTTGAACGCGACTTGTACCCTGTCTCCGGCGCGCAGGCGCACGCCGCTGCCCGGCTGCGCGCTTTGCAGGGCGCAGACCTGGCTGCCCTCGGGCAGGGCGGCCAGAATCTCCGCCACCATCCCGTCTTCGCGCACCCGCTCCACCAGAGCGGGAAAACTGTTTTCCGCAGCGGCGACGCACCCGCCGCCCCGGCGCTCGGGCGTGGGCGGAGCCTGTTGAACCATAACCCAGGGGGCCTTGACGCTGGCGTTGACCAGCTTGCCGTCGCAGAGCGCGAGGCTGCGGCAGCTTTCATCCGTGATCAGAGCCGTGATGCGCAAGCCCCCGGCCGTGCTCAGCACCACTTCGACCAGCAGGCCGGAACGGCGCAGAGAAACAATGCGCCCCTGAAAGACGTTTCTGGCGCTGGTTTTCATGGGCCGCTCCCTTTGCAGTTGTTCGCGCAAAAGACGTTGCGCCTCGCGCGGATCGCAGCGCACGATGCCGCCCTGGGCAGGTCCTGTTCCGCGCCCCAGAAACATGTCCACCACCGGCAGCGGCAGGCCCTGACGCGCCAGCTCCAGAGCCCTGCTGTGGCGCAGCGCCCGCGCGCTGAGCAGGCCCCTGGGCAGTCCGCAGGCTTCGCCGCACTGTTGCAGGCAGCGGCGCACATAGCTGGCGTCACAGCGCATCAGTTCCCGGTCGGCGGGAAACAGGGCCGGATCTTCCAGTATCCGGCGCAAACGGCGGCTTACAGCCAGGGGCAGCGGCACTTCGCGCTGGAATTGGCCGCCCAGGCGCAGCAGGCCGTTTTCCAGATCCAGATCACGCATGCGCAGGGCGAAAATCTCCACCAGGCGCAGGGCCCCATAGCGCAAAAGCATGAAAATCAGCCAGATGCGCAAACGTGGCCGCTTTTCGCGCGGGCCGCGCGCCGCCACTGCCCGCTCCCACAGCCACGTCTCCACGGCCAGCAATTCCTGCGGGCTGAGCCGTCCGTTGTCCTGCATCAGGGCCGCCGAATCGCGGCGCAAAAGGCGCTGGCGCAACCAGGCCCGATCCGCCGGGGAGAGCGTGCGCAGCAGCGCGGCCAGTTGTTCACGGGTGTCGCTTTTCTCCATGCTTTTTCCGCCGGTTTGCCCTCATCATACAGGCAGTGCCCCTGTTTTGTACAGTCTGCACGCTTTCAGCGCAAAACGTGAGCAGCTTGCGCGCTGTCCGGACTGGGATAGGATGCCGTGACATGGCCGCCCCAACTGCACGCAAGGAGAAAAAGATCATGAAAACCCCGCTCGTTACCCGGATTGCCCTGGCCCTGGCCTGTACGGCTCTGCTGGCCCTTCCGGCCAAAGCCTCGGAAATGACCATTTCCGGCGCCGCCAGTCTGACCAACGCCTTTACTGAGCTCAAAGGGCTGTTTGAAAAAGAGCATCCCGGCCTGACGGCGCATGTCAACTTCGCGGCCTCCAATCCCCTGCTCAAACAGATCCGGGAAGGCGCGCCGGTGGACGTTTTTGCCTCCGCGGATCAAGCCACCATGGATCAAGCCGTGGCCTCCAGGGTGGTGGACCCTGCAACACGCAGGGATTTCGCGCGCAACGAGCTGGTGCTGATCGTGCCCGCAGGCGGCAAAAAGCCTGCGGATCTGGCTGAGCTCAAAACGTTCAGGCGCATTGCCGCAGGCAATCCCGGCTCCGTGCCTGCCGGGCGCTACACCCGCGAGGCCCTGACCACGGCCGGGCTGTGGGATGTGTTGCAGCCGCAACTGATCCAGGGCGCCAGCGTGCGCCAGGTGCTGGACTATGTGGCGCGCGGCGAAGTGGACGCGGGCTTTGTCTACGCCACGGACGCCAGGCAGCAGGCAGGCAAGGTGGATGTGGTCATGACGGTTCCGGGGCACAGGCCCGTGCTCTATCCTGTGGCCGTGGCCCTGACCGGCAAAAATCCCCAAATGGGCCGCGCTTTTCTGGACTTCCTGCTTTCGCCGCAAGGCCAGGCCATCCTTGCCAGATACGGTTTCTCCAAACCCTAGAATATATTGCTTTTGAAACGCTCGCTCCGGCGCTTCACGGCGCAAGTAAATTGCGCTTGCGCCTACGCGGCGGGCATGGCTTCGCCCTGCCAGAGCATTTAGCTAATTTCATTAGCAAAATGCTCTAGAGCAAAACTCCTCGCTTTGCTTTTTCAGCGGAGAAGGCTACCGGCGTATGAACTTTGATCAGCTTGACATTCTCAGGCCGCTGGAGCTTTCCCTCAGGGTGGCGGGCCTGGCGACCCTCTTTTCCTTTGTGACGGGCACGCTCACGGCCTGGCTTCTGGCCCGCAAAAAGGGAAGCATGCCCGCGCTGGTGGACGCTGTTTGCACCCTGCCGCTGGTGCTGCCGCCCACGGTTCTGGGCTATTACCTGATTCTGCTGGTGGGGCGGCGCGGGCTTTTGGGGCAGTGGCTGGCGGATCTGGGCATCAACCTGATTTTTTCCTGGCAGGGGGCCGTGGTGGCGGCCACGGTGGTGGTCTTTCCGCTGATCTACAAATCCGCGCGCGCCGCTCTGGAACAGGTGGACCCGCATCTGGAGGACGCGGCCCGCACCCTGGGCGCCTCGGAATGGCGCGTTTTTGTGAGCGTTTCCCTGCCGCTGGCCTGGAAAGGCATTTTCGCCGGGCTGATGCTGGCTTTTGCGCGCGGCATGGGCGAATTCGGCGCCACGCTGATGATTGCGGGCAACATCCCCGGCAAGACCCAGACCCTGGCCCTGGCCATCTACGACGCCTTTCAGGCGGGCAATGATCTGCAGGCCGCCTGGCTGGTGATCATCACCTCCCTGGTCTGCGTCATTCTGCTGATGGCCGCGGAACTCTTGCTGAAACTGAAAAGGCGGCCCTGGTGATCGCGCTGCGTCTGCACAAGAAATTCAGGAATACGGCCCTGCCCTTCTGCCTGGACGTGGAATACGAGATCGGCGGGCGCGGCGAAACCGCGGTCCTGTTCGGGCCGTCCGGCTCGGGCAAGAGCCTGACCATGCAGTGCCTGGCCGGGCTGATGCGGCCCGACGCGGGATACATCCGGCTGAACGGCCGGACCCTGTATGACGGCGCCACAAAGGTTTTTGTTCCGGCCCGGCGGCGGCGCATCGGCTATATGTTTCAGGAGTATGCCCTCTTTCCGCACTTGAGCGTGCTGCAGAATGTGGCCTATGCGCGCACCGGCTGCTGGCCCTGGCGGATTTGCGCCCGGGAGCGCCACAAGGCGCAGGCCATGCTGGATCGCTTCGGCATCGGGCATCTGGCCCGGCATCTGCCGGCGCAGCTTTCCGGCGGGCAGCGCCAGCGCGTGGCTCTGGCCCGCGCGCTCAACGCCGACCCCCAACTCCTCTTGCTGGACGAGCCTTTTTCCGCCCTGGACCCGCTGCTGCGCCACCGTCTGCGGCAGGAACTTCTGGAACTGCTCCGGGCTCTGACCATCCCGACGGTGATCATTACCCACGATCCCGCGGATGTGGACGCCTTTGCGGGCGTGCTGATTCTCTATGAGCAGGGCCGGGCCGCAGTGATCCGGGATTACCCCGGCCTGCGGGCCGGCTTTGCCACGACCGGGCACTGCCTCTTGCATCTGCAGGAGCATTGCCCGCCGGAGCGCACAGATCCGGCCCGGCCCGCATGAGCTGAACCGGTTCGGGGGGGCAGCCCCGGCGCTGCGACTCCGTCGGAGCTGCCCACCTGGCAAGCGAGACCTGTTCAAAGGAAGAAGCAGGCCATCTGTCCGGCAAGCAGTACAGATCGGACAGACACTGTATGAAAAACAAGACATTTTTACGATCTGCCCGGCTCCGCTTGACAGCGATTTTCAAAAAGAAGTATAAAATTCAATAGGATATGAAGCATTTTGCGTCGGCATATACTTTGCAAAATAGTCTAGTAATTTTCCCATGCTTCATTGAGGCTCCGCGGGCTGCCCCAATGCCCTTTGCCGCCTTGAGCGCCGTGACGGCGCGGGCCGGCTGAAGGCGGGGCGACCGCGGGACAATCATCACCCAACAGCGCGCAAGCAAAGGAGCAACTATGCCTAAAATGACCCCCAGCGAGGCCATGGCCGAAGTCCTCGTGGAAGAAGGCGTCAAACATGTCAGCGGCATTCTCGGATCCGCGTACATGGATCTGCTTGACCTCTTCCCCGCCGCGGGCATTGATTTCATCTCCGTGCGTCACGAGCAGACCGCCGGTCACATGGAAGACGCCTTCACCCGCATGACCGGCCGCTGCGGCGTGGTCATCGGCCAGAACGGCCCCGGCATCACCAACTATGCGACCGCCGTGGCCACCGCCAACATGGCCCACACCCCGATGATCATCATCTCCCCCAGCGCGGGCTCCGCGTCCGTGGGCTGGGACGGCTTTCAGGAATGTGACACGTGGAACCTGTTCAAGCCGATCACCAAGGCTTCCCTGCGCATTCCGCATCCCAAACGCGCGGCCGACGTGCTGCGCACCGGCTTCCGCACGGCCTACGCCCTGCGCGGCCCGGTGCTGGTCGACATCCCCCGCGACTACTTCTACGGCGAGCTGGATGAAGAAATCCTGAAGCCCTCTCAATACCGCGTGGCCCCCGGCGGCATCGGCAATCCGGAGCAGTTCAAGCATGCCGTTGAAGTGCTCAAATCCGCCAAGCGCCCGGTGATCGTCTCCGGTCGCGGCGCTGTGGACGCGGACTGCGTGGACGTGGTCAAGGCCCTGGCCGAGCATATTGCCGCGCCCGTGGCCTGCAGCTACCTGCACAATGACGCCTTCCCGGCGGATCATCCGCTGTGGTGCGGCCCCATCGGCTACATGGGCTCCCATGCCGCCATGCGCATCATGGAAAAGGCCGACGTGATCCTGGCCATCGGCAGCCGCCTGTCCTATTTCGGCACCCTGCCCCAGGACGGCATCAACTACTTCCCCAAGACGGCCAAAATCGTCCAGATCGACATCAACCCCCTGCATATCGCCAAGACCCACCCGATCACCGTGGGCCTGTGCGCGGACGCCAAGGACGCTTCCCAGGAGCTGTACAAGCAGTTGCGCGAGGCCATGCCCAAGCGCGACATCACCGAAGCGGCCAACATGGTCAAGGAAGAGCTGGACAAGTGGCACAAGGAAATCGACGCGATCGCCAACGAGCCGGTGATGGAAGGCCGCATGCATCCCCGCAAGGCTCTGGAAGTGGTGGGCAAGTTCATTTATGACAATGACGCCATTGCCACCACGGACATCGGCAACACCTCCTCCACGGCCAACAGCTATCTGCGCTTCCGCCATCCCAAACGCGACATCGCCACCCTGACCTTCGGCAACACCGGCTTTGCCTACCAGGCCGCCCTGGGCGCGCAGCTCGCCTGCCCGGACAAGCCGGTGGTCTCCATTGCCGGCGACGGCGCCTGGGGCATGAGCCTCTTTGAAGTGCCCACGGCCTGCCAGTTCAACCTGCCGGTCATTGCCACGGTGTACAACAACGGCGCCTGGTGCGCGGAAAAGAAAAACCAGGTGGACTTCTATAACAACCGTTTCGTGGGCGCGGACATCTGGTCCAAGTCCTACGCCAAGATCGCCGAATCCATGGGCGCGGACGGCTACACCGTCAACACCCAGGCCGATCTGGCCAATGCCTTGGAAACGGCCAAAAACAACCGCCGCCCGGCAGTCATTGAAATCATGACCGACGGCACCCGCCTTGCGCCGCCCTTCCGCCGCGACGCTCTGGCGCTGCCCACCCGCTTCCTGCCCAAGTACGAAAAGCTGGACAAGAAGTACTTCTCCAAGTAAGTAAGAGATCGTACGGCCCCGTCAAACATTCTGGCGGGGCCGTCTTGCATTCTTTTTCCGGCGCGCCGCCCGGGCATTGCCGCCTGCCCCGGCAGCGGAAAATGCTCTAAGGATAAAGGATATGCCATGAAGCCTTTTTTGCGTCGCACAGCATATACGGGGCCGGTGCAGGCCGTGATTCTGGATTGGGCGGGCACGGCCGTGGATCACGGTTGCCGGGGGCCGGTGGCAGTGTTCTCCCGCGCCTTTGAGCGCTACGGCATTACGCCGGAAGTGGCCGAAGTGCGCGCGCCCATGGGCCGGGAAAAGCGCGAACATGTGCAGGCCATGCTGGCCATGCCCCGCCTGGCCGGGCTTTGGCGCGCGGCGCAACATTCCGCGCCCGACGATGCGGCCACAAATGCCGTTTTCGCCGCGGTGCAGGAACTGATGCCCGAAACCCTGGCCGACTATGCCGCGCCGGTGCCGGGTTGCGTGCAGGCCATTGCCGCCCTGCGCGCCCAAGGGCTTAAAATCGGCTCCTGCACCGGCTACAGCCGGGATATGATGGCGCGCCTTCTGCCGCGCGCCGAGGCCGCCGGGTACAAGCCCGACGCCCTGGTCACGGCGGACGAGGTGCCCCAGGGCCGACCCTGGCCGTGGATGTGCTATCTCAACTGCCAGCGCCTGGGCGTGCACCCGCCGGAAGCCGTGATCAAGGCGGGCGACACCATTGCGGATATTGAGGAAGGCATCAACGCGGGCATGTGGAGCGTGGGCGTGACGCGCACCAGCAACGCCCTGGGCCTGACCGCGCAAGAAGCCGCGGCCCTGCCCGCGGAGGAACTTTGCCGCCGCGAGCAAGAACTGGGCCGCGCCTTTCTGGACGCGGGCGCGCACTATGTGCTCTCAAGCATCGCGGATTTGCCCGGCCTTGTGGATCAGGTCAATGCGCGCCTGGCGCGCGGGGAACGGCCGTAAGGGATCTTCACCGCAAAACGCGCGTTTCACGGTCAATCTGCTCCAGCCTCCGGGCGCGTGGATCGCCCGCGCCGGGAGGCTTGCGGCTCATGCGCGGCGGCTGATGCCGTATTTGCGCAACTTCTCGTACAGGGTGGCGCGCGCGATATGCAGGGCTTTGGCCGTGCGGGTCACATTGCCCTTGTGCTCGGCCAGGCTTTTTTTGATGACCACGGCCTCGGCGTCGGCCATGATCCCGCCGAGATCGCTGGCCGAGCCCACGGCGCGCAGGGGCAGATCGGCGCCGGGCAGAGTGTCCGGCGGAAAGTCCTCCACCTCAATGACCTCGCCCTGGCGCACGGTGGCCGCATGCACCACGGCATTGTGCAACTGGCGCACATTGCCCGGCCAGGAAAAAGCGCGCATGGCGGCCTCGGCCGCGGGGCTGAAAAGCACATGCTCCAGCCCCATGCGCGAAAGAAAATAGCGGGCAATGGGCAGGATGTCGTCGGCCCGTTCCTTGAGCGGCGGTATTTCCAGCACAAAGGTATTGATGCGGTAGTAGAGATCCTCGCGGAAGGAGCCCGCGCGCAGCATGGCCGCGATGTTGCGGTTTGTGGCCGCCACCAGGCGAAAATCCACGCTTTTGGCGTTGACCGAGCCCACCCGGCAGATGCTGCGGGTTTCCAGCACGCGCAGGAGCTTGGCCTGGATCTGCGGCGGCATTTCGCCGATTTCGTCCAGAAAGAGCGTGCCCTTGTCAGCCAGTTCGATCTGGCCGATCTTGCCGTCCTGATGCGCGCCGGAAAATGCCCCGCGCGCATAGCCGAAGAGCTCGGATTCAAAGAGATCCTTGGGAATGGCCGCGCAGTTGATGCTGACCAGCGGGCCTTCGGTTCGCGGGCTTGCGGCGTGCAGGGCATGGGCGAAGAGCTCCTTGCCCGCGCCCGTGGCCCCCAGAATCAGCACCGGGGCATCCAGGCGCGCGTAGCTGACCACCTGTTGCTTGAGGCGGCGCATGGGCGCGCTGTCGCCCAGAATGCTGGCCAGCGTATATTGCGGGGAAAGGCTGGCCTTGAAGCGCCTTTTATACTGGTTGAGCTTATGCCCGAGATGCTCGATTTTGGCGGAAAGTTTTTTCAACTCTTCGGGATCATTAAAAATCGCCTGAGAGACCATGCCGATCAAGCGGCCCTGGCCGTCGCGCACGGGGAGGCGGTTGACGACCAGAGGCACGGCATTGCCCGGCGCGATCTGGCAGAGCTCGCCCATCTCGGGCCGCCCGTCGCGCAACACAATGGCCGCGCGTGAATGGGGGATGACCTTTGTGATGTCCTGGCCCAGCAAATCCTCGGGCCGCTGCCCCAGCAGATCGGCATAGGCCCTGTTCACAAAACGGATGACGTAATCCGTGTCGCAGAACAGCACGCCCATGGGCAGGCTGTCCAGAATCAGGGAGGTGACCTCGCTGCTTTTTATGACCCGGGACATAAAGGCTCCTCCTGCATATTGCGGAAAACGTCACTCGCCCGCCGGCAAGTATATCGTCGGGCGCGGCGTGAGGCAACAGCTTTGCCGCCGCGGGCCAGGGCTGACGCAGCGTATGCGGCAGCCCTGGCGGCGATGCGACAGCCTCGCCCGGAGCCGCAGGCTTCGTGGAAGCGAAGTGCGGCTCCGCCGCCGAAGCATCTCTTACCCGCGTTTATGATACCATGACAACGTATTGCACCTCTTGGTTGGATGCGTCTGCCCTGAGGTTTTTATTGAGTAGCCTTGCGCCTTGGTGTATACGGTTTTATGCCTTTTCCGCGTATGGTACGGCAGCAGTGTATTTTTTCCGGACCCGGCGGAGGTTCTTGCAGCAGATAACAGGATACGACATGAAGACCACTTCCCACAGCGCCCCGCTTTCCGGCGCGGAAAGAAGAATCCTCCTGATTGTCACAGTGGCCATCCTGGCGACTGCGGTCTCCATTTTCTGGCTTTTTTATCACTATGTGAGCAATGGCGTGAGCCGCACCGCGCTGGAGAGCTCCGACGCCCTTTTTTCCTATGTGGTGCGCCGTCTCCCGGCCGAAAGCCTGCTTCTTCTCAACAGGCCGGAGGACAACCGGCAGCCGCTGTACAGGGAAGTTCAGGATCTGCTCAAAAGCGTGCGCGATCTCACGTCTGTGCGCTATCTCTATACGACCAAGCTCAACGCCCAGGGCAAGCCCGTCTATGTGGTGGACGGCCTGGAGGAAGACGCCGATGATTTCCGCCACATCGGCGATCTGATCGAGCCCGAGGTCCTTCCTCAACTGCGGATCTGCCTGGGCGGCAAGCCCGCGCACGCGGACAAGGTTCTGCGCACGGACTGGGGCGATATTCTGCCCGCCTGCACGCCCGTCAAAATCAACGGCAAGACCGTGGGCGCAGTGGTCATGGAGTTCGATGCCTCGCTGATCGCCGGAAGCATTCGCAACGCCCTGTCCTACAGCCTGCTCGTTTCCTGCGCGCTGGTTTTGCTGTTCATCTTTGCCACCGCCTGGCTGCTGCGCCGCCTTTCCGTGCCTTTTTACCGCAAGCTGGCCTATACCGATCTGCTGACCGGCATCAACAACCGCAACGCATTTGAGCTGGATGTGAAGCGGATGCGCGAGCACGGCGGCCAGGACGGCATGACCGTGCTGGCCTGCGATCTGGACATGCTGAAAAAAGTCAACGATCTGCGCGGCCATGCCGCCGGGGATGCCTATATCTGCGCCCTGGCCCGCCTGCTGACCGAGCGTTTCAAAGATCGGGGGGAGACCTACCGCATCGGCGGCGACGAATTCGCCACGCTCCTGCCGCATGCGGACAGGCAGGCCCTGGATGATGAAATGCGCGACCTGCGGGCGATCGGCAGCGCCACGCTGGTGGAGAGCTTCCCCCTGCTCTTCGCGTACGGCCTTGCCGTCTTTGATCCCGCGCGCGATACCGATCTGCACAGCACTCTGACCCGGGCCGACTCGCGGATGTATGCGCTCAAGCGGGCTCAGCAACATGCGCGCGCCGAGGCAGAATCCACAGACCGGGAAGCGCGCGGCGGAGGCGCGGCAGTCCCCACGCAGCACAACCTTTGACCAAAACGCGCTCCTGACCCGCGCAGCATGAGCCTGCGCGGCCGCGTGCAGGGGCCCGGCATTTCACAAGGGCTTTACCGGCTCTGTTCCTCTTCTTTTCCGGCTGTCTGCCACAGTGCAAGGCGACCTTTACGCGCCTGCGACTCGCAGGGCATGTCCCTGTGACGGCAAGAGCTGAGCCGAATTCCGTCTGTTGCAAAAAAAGAGCACACGATCTCCTTGCTATTTTAATCATATTGCCTATAATTATATGTAACTCTATTTTTCTATAGCAAGGAGAACCGCATGTCCCATTCCAAAAAAGATCCGCATTCCGCGCCGTTCACGGATTCCACGTCCGCTGAACCGCACTATGACGATATAATCGATAAAAAACTCATCATGACGGAGCCCGCGCCAACGCCGCCCAATAAAGAGCCCATGAACGCGGGCAGCATGAAAACCCCCGACAACGTCACGGCAAAGACCAAAGATCTGGACCTGTTCCGCGTCAATGCCGAAGGCATGGACATGACCACGGAGAGGGGCACGAAAATCTCCAACAATCAAAGCACGTTGGGCGTCGGCACGCGCGGCCCCAAACTTTTTGAGGATTTCATGTATACCGAAAAGCTCGCGCATTTCGACCGCGAGCGCATTCCCGAACGCGTGGTGCATGCCCGGGGTACGGGCGCGCACGGCTATTTTCAGGTATACAAGCCCCTGTCCAAAATTTGCAAAGCGCACTTCCTGAATCACCCTGAGGAGAAAACGCCAGTCTTTGTGCGCTTTTCCGAGGTGCAGGGATTCCGGGGCGTTGCGGATACGGTGCGCGACATCCGCGGCTTTGCCGTCAAATTCTACACCAGGGAAGGCAATCTGGATCTGGTCGGCAACGACACGCCGGTCTTCTTCATTCAGGATCCCATAAAGTTTCCCGATTTCGTCCATGCCCTGAAGCCGGAACCGCACAATGAGGTGCCCCAGGGGCAAAGCGCGCACGATACCTTCTGGGACTATATCTCGCTGCAGCCGGAAACCCTGCACAATACCATGTGGAACATGTCCGACCGGGGCATACCGCGCAGTTACCGCATGATTGAAGGCTTCGGCATCCACAGCTTCCGCATGGTCAATGAAGACGGCCAGAGCTGCTTTGTGCGCTTTCACTGGAAGCCGCTCTACGGCGCCGCCTCCCTGATCTGGGATGAAGCCCAAATGATCATGGGCCGCGACCCGGATTTCCACCGCAAGGATTTATGGCAGGCCATTGAAGCGGGCGACTATCCGGAATGGGAGCTGGGTCTGCAGATTATCCCTGAAGAAGATGTGGACACCTTTGACTTCGACATCCTGGACCCCACCAAATTGATTCCCGAAGCCCTGGTGCCCGTGCAACTCGTGGGCAAGATGACCCTGAACCGCAACCCGGACAACTTTTTCGCGGAAGTCGAGCAGTCGGCCTTCTGCCCGGCGAATATTGTTCCGGGCATTGAGTTTTCGGACGATCCCCTGCTCCAGGGCCGCATTTTCGCCTATGTGGATACCCAGCAACACCGCCTGGGCGGCCCCAACTTCAACGAGCTGCCCATCAACCGCTCGCTGTGCCCGGTGAGGAATCACCATCGCGACGGCTTTCACCGGATGAAGATCGAGCCCGGCGCCAATTACGAGCCCAACTCGATCAGCGGCAACTGGCCGCGTGAAGTGCCCGACGCTCCGGCCGGCGGCGGCTTCAAAACCTGTCCCGAACAGGTGGAGGGCAAAAAAGTCCGGAGGCGCAGCGAATCCTTCGGCGAATACTATGCCCAGCCGCGCCTTTTCTGGCTGAGCCAGACCAGGCCGGAGCAGATGCATATCATCGACGCCTTCAGCTTTGAGCTGAGCAAGGTCATGCGGCCGTACATCCGCGAGCGGGTCGTGGATCTGCTCACGCGCATCGACCCGGATCTGGCCTCGGGCGTGGCCAGAAATCTCGGCATTGAGCTGACCAGGGAGCAGTTGAGCCGCGAACTGCCCAAGCCGGTCAACGGCATTACAAGCGATCCGGCCTTGAGCCTTTACGCGCGGGGCAAGCAAGTGCTCAGATCCCGGAGCGTGGCCCTGCTGATCGCCGACGGCGTGAGCGGCAAATCGGTTGAAGCCATTTGCGCGGCGCTGCAAAAGGAAGGCGTCCACCCGCAATGCTGCGCCCCGCGCATGGGCATGATCAAGACTGCCGAAGGAAAGAAGATCCAGGCCGAGGGCACTTTTCAAACCCACCCCTCGGTGCTGGTGGACGCGGTTCTCGTGCCCGACGGTGATGAAAGCGTGCAGATGCTTATGCGCGACGGCCTTGCCTTGCATTATCTGCGCCAGGCCTTCAAGCACCTCAAGGTTATCGGCTTGCACGGCAAGGCCGGGAACATGCTTGAAGCCGCGGGCCTTGAAAACAGGCAGGATGAAGGCGTCGTAACCGCGGGCAAGGCTCAGGAGCTTATGCAGGCCTTCCTGAAAGGCATGAGCAAGCACCGGGTTTGGGCCCGTGAAGCCGCATTGGGAGACTTTGCGGCTTGACCTCGCGCACTAGAGCAGATTACTTTTGACTTTTTATAAAAGTCAAAGGTAATCTGCTCTAGCTAAACGCTCTGACCTGCTTGGTGAGCTGCTTCTATTTTCAAAATGTGTGAAGCTTTCCGTACGTTATCCTCGCCCATGAGCATTTCAGCCGCCAAAATTTCCAAGACCAACGCTGCCCGTCTGCTTGAAAAAATGGGCATTGCCTTCAACCTGCATCACGTAGACGTGGATGAAAAGGATCTTTCCGCCGTGAGCATGGCGCGCGCTCTGGGCGCGGCGCCGGAATGCGTGTTTAAAACGCTGGTCGCCAGAGGCGACAAAACAGGGGTGCTGATGGCCTGCATCCCGGCGGCGGCCGAACTGGATCTCAAGGCTTTGGCCCAGGCTTCCGGCAACAAGCATGCGGAAATGGTCCGCCTCAAGGATGTGCTGCCCCTCACCGGCTATCGACGCGGCGGCTGTTCCCCGTTGGGCGCAAAAAAAGCCTATCCCGTCTTTGTGGATCACAGCGCCTCTGCCTGCGAGCGCATCTATGTAAGCGCGGGCGCGCGCGGCCTGCAGCTTTTTCTCAAACCCGACGATCTGTTGCGCGCGGTCAACGGGCGCTATGCGTTTCTGGCCCGTGCGCCCGTGTGAGGCCTGGCCCGAAGTTCATGAATCTTTCCTGCTCTGCACAGGCGGGTAACAAAGCGGATCCGGCCCCATTCTGCCCCGGCCTTCAGGCAGTTCAAGCCCGTCCAACGCCGCGATTTGCGCCGCATCCAGGCTGAAATCGAAAACATCGGCGTTCTCTCTGATCCGCTCGGCATGCACGGACTTGGGAATGGGCAGCAGGCCCTTTTCCAGATGCCAGCGCAGGACGATCTGAGCCGGTGTCTTATGGAGATCCGCGGCCAGGCTTTGCACCATCGGATGTTCCAGATCCCTGCCTCTGCCCAGCGGGCTCCAGGAAATGACCCGGATGCCGCGATCGGCGCAAAAACGGCACAATGCGGACTGCGTGAAAAAAGGATGGATTTCAATCTGATTCAGAGCAGGCCAGAAGCCGAAATTCTCCTGCAACGGAATCAGATGCTCGGCCAGAAAATTGGAAACGCCCGGCACACGGATCTTGCCTTGCTCCTGCAAGCGCAGCAGGGCCTCAAAAACGCGCAGGCGGCGGGAAACGTCCATGCCCGGCCAGTGCAGCAGACAGCCGTCCAGGTACTCAAGACCCAAAAGCCTGAGGCTCTGCTCCAAAGCCCGCGCCGGAGCTCCGAAATCCGAAGGCCAGATTTTGGAGAGCACAAAAAGCTCTTCTCGGGGAATCCCGCAGGCGTGCAGGGCCCGGCCCACAATATCTTCATTTCGGTAATAGGCGGCCGTATCAATGTAGCGGTATCCGCAGGCCACGGCTTCGCGCACGGCCAGAGCCAGCTCATGACCCGAGGCCTTGTAGCAGCCGAAGCCGTAGCCGGGCATGCTCTGGCCGTTGTTGAGAGGCAGTGTGTCGGAAATGGCGCTGATCATGGCATGCTCCTGATTGCCGCAAATATTTACTTGTCCCGAGGCCTGTTGCCGGCGTCTGCCCCCGGCGCGCAATGCCGGGCCGGGCAAAGCCTGCATGGATACTACTGTCGCGGCGCGCTTGAGGCAAGCCCTCTCGCCGCTCCCTACAGGGCTGACGCATAAGATGCGCCTGTCCTGCCTCTCGCGAACTCTGCCTCGCGCACGGTCGGCCCTGGCAGCAGGCCAACGTATGTGCCGCGCTGAACTCTCTCCGTTGCGCATGTCCTGACGCATTTGTTCAAGCGGCGTCCGGCTGAAGACTGCTTGCGCGTCCGTTTTGGCGGTCTGCGGGTCAGAGGCATGACTGTAGCGGAATTTTTACGCAACGGCTCACACGGCCTGCAACAGCCCGGTACGGTTTGCCGCAGCAAGAGTGCGGACAGGCCGCGCCTTGACAGCCCTCAACGAGCGTCGTAACAAAATTACATTACGAGAAATCAAAAAAACGGAACAGACAGCATGCAGACCACATTTTCCGTGCGCTGCCGCGCATGCCTGACCATGATCCTGGCCGGGCTTTTTTTCAGCCTGCTTTTTCCGGCAGGCGGCAAGGCCGGGCCACTGGGCCAGCCCGCCGAGCTGCGCGTGCTGGCCACGACCTTTCCCGTCTATCTTTTTACCCGCAACGTGGCTCACAGCCGCCCTTATGTCCATGTGGAACTGCTGATCCCGGCTCCGCGCGGCTGCCCCCATGATTACAGTCTGACTCCCCGGGATATGCAGAAGCTGGATCAGGCGCAGGTGCTGGTGATCAACGGCCTTGGCCTGGAGGATTTTCTGGGCGCGCCGCTGCAAAAAAACAATTCCCTGCGCGTCATCGACAGCAGCGCTGGCATTGCGCCGCTGTCCCTGCCCCCAGGCGCGCAGGCGCACGTGCACGGGAAACACAATCATAACGATGTGAACCCCCACCTTTTTGCCAGTCCTCAACAGGCTGCGGCCATGACGTATACTATCGCCAACGGCCTGGCGCGCATTGACCCCGCGGGAGCCGCAGCCTACCGCGCCGCGGCCGAGGCCTATGCCGCGCGCCTGCTGTCCCTGGGCAGACGCCTGCACATGCTGGGCATCTGCGCCCCGCGCAAGGGCATTGTGCTCCAGCACGACGCCCTGGCCTATCTGGCGCATGACGCGGGCCTGGACGTCATGGCCGTGATTCAGGAAAGCGAGGATATGCAGCCTTCAGCGGCACGGCTGATCGCGCTTGCGAAGCTGATCCGGCAGGAAAAGCCCGTGCTGATCGCCGGCGAGCCGCAATATTCGGACAAGCCCGCGCTTGCGCTTTCCCGGGAAACCGGCGTGCCCACGGCCCTGCTCGACCCTGTGGCTTCGGGCCCGGCCGATGCCCCCCTGGATTATTACGAAACCGTGATGTCCGCCAATTGCCGAACCCTTGAGCACTACTTTGATCCGCGCTGAAGCCCCGGGCCCGGCCGTGCGCTTTGAGCATGTGAGCGTGCGCCGCGGCCAAAAACAGATCCTTGAGGATGTCTGCGCCGAAGTGCCGCGCGGCGGCAGCACCGTGCTGGTGGGCCCCAACGGCGCGGGCAAGACCACCTTGCTGCTGTGCCTGATCGGCGAGAGTACGCACACGGGGAGCATTTGCCGCTTCACGCGGGGCAAAACCGGCGCGGCGCCGCGCCTGGGATATGTGCCGCAGCAACTGTATATGGATCACAGCCTGCCGCTGCTGGTCAGTGAATTTCTGGCCCTGGGCCGCCGACGCAGCCCGCTCTGGCTGGGTCTGCGCCGGAATGAGCGGGCGCGCAACCGCGGCTTGCTGGAGCTTGTGCGGGCCGGTCATCTTGCGGATCGCCGTGTGGGCGATCTTTCCGGCGGCGAATTGCGCAGAGTGCTGCTGGCCGCGGCTCTGGCCCGCGAGCCGGATCTGCTGGTGCTTGACGAACCGGCTGCGGGCGTGGATGTGCACGGAGAACGCCTCTTATGGGAAGTGCTGGACGCGGCCCGGCGGGAACAGGGCTTTACGCAGCTCATGGTCAGTCACAATCTCCCCCTGGCCGCGCATTACGCCACCCATGTCATCTGCCTGGACAAGCGCGTGCTCGCGCAGGGGCCGCCGCGTTCCACGCTGACCTCAGCCGCTCTGCTGCAACTCTTCGGCGTGCCCATTCATCTTTACCCGGATCAGTGCGGCGTCGGCGATCCGCCCTGCCCGCAATGCGGGGCCCTTGGCGGAGCGGATCATGTAGCGCAGAATTCCTTGCAGCAAGCCGCGCCCTGCCTGGGCTGCGCCGCTTTTGCGGCGCCAGGCCCGGCAAAGGCGGCCACCGGCGCCAGGCCCTCTGCCACAGCAGCCGCAGACGGATCACAGCCGGACCTTGCGCCCAGGGGAAAAGCCCATGTTTGATTTTTCCCCGGTTTACTCGCTGATCGCCCTCCTGCCACTGGACTGCCTGCAAAGCCGCTTCATGCAGCAAGCCTTGCTCGGCCTGCTTTTGCTGACGCCCATGGCTGCGGTGCTGGGCGTGCAGGTGCTTAATTTCCGCATGGCCTTTTTTTCGGACGCCATAGGCCATTCCGCTTTCGCGGGCGTGGCGCTCGGCCTGATCCTGGCCGTGAACCCGCGCCTTTCCATGCCGCTCTTCGGCGTGCTGGTGGGTCTTGCGATCATGGCCGTGCGCCGCAAGAGCAACCTCTCCGCAGACACGGTCATCGGCATCGTCTTTTCCGCGGTGGTGGCTTTCGGGCTGGCGGTGGTCAGCCGCTTCCACGGCGTGGCCCGCGACATGCAGCAATTCCTGTACGGGGATATTTTAACGATCAGTGAGACCGAGATTACTTTTCTGGCCCTGCTTTTTCCGGCCCTGATGCTTTTTCAGGCCGCGGGCTATAACCGGCTGCTGCAAATCGCGCTGCATCCGGTCACGGCAAAGGCGCATGGCGTGCGCGTGGCCCTCTGGCAATACCTTTTCGCCGGGCTGCTGGCGCTGGTGGTGATGTTCTCGGTCCGGGCCGTGGGCGTGCTTCTGGTCACGGCCATGCTGATCGTCCCGGCGGCCACGGCCCGCAACCTGGCGCGGACGGCCGGCGGCATGTTCTGGTGGGCCCTGCTGGTGGGCCTCAGTTCCGGCTTTGCAGGGCTTACGCTCTCGGCTCAGGACTGGCTTGCCACTTCCAGCGGGGCCACTGTCATCCTGGCAGCCTGCGCCTGGTTCGCGCTCAGCGCCGCGCTGGCGGCCCTTCGCGGACATCGGCGGAATTGACCGGCCCTTCTGCGGCGTCTGAATCCGGGCCCAAACATCTTTTATGCGGGTGACTCAAGCGGCGGCAGGCCCTGACGGCTCAAGCGGCGCATGGTGGCATAATAGGCGATGCCCAGCGGCAGCGCCGCGCCGATCCAGGCCAGAGGATTGGCCAGGCATACGCCGTTAAAGCCCCACCACACGGCCAGCACAACCGCGGCCAGAGCCCGCATAAGCAGTTCCATGACGCCCGCCAGGGTGGGCACAAGGCTCTGCCCCAGGCCTTGCAGCGTATTGCGATAGATGAACAGCAGGGCCAGCGCCCAGTACATGCTGCCGTTGACCAGCAGATACGTCCGCCCCATTTCAATGACCCTGCTCTGCCCGTCGCCCACAAAAAGCGCGATCAGATAATGCCCGCCCATGATGTTGGCCGTTGCGATAAGGATGCTGAACCCCACGGACATCAGACAGCATTGGCGCACGCCCAGTCTGATCCGTTCCAGATCGCGCGCGCCGTAGTTCTGCCCGGTATAGGTCGCCATGGCCAGGCCAAAGGACATCATGGGCAGCACGGCCACCATGTCGATTTTCTGCGCGGCGGTATACGCGGCCACGGCCAAAGGCCCAAGGCTGTTCAAGGCTGCCTGCAGAATGATTGCGCCCACGGCGATCACGGACATCTGAAACCCCATCGGCAAACCGATATACAGGGGCTTCCAGAAATCCTTGAAGCCGAGCTTCCAATCTTTGGCATGAGGGCGCAGCATGGGCAGTTTTTTGATGATGTAGCCCGCGCACAGCACGCCCGCCACGATCTGGGCCAGCACAGTGGCCCAGGCCGCTCCGGCCACTCCCATTTTGAAATAAAGGATAAACAAGAAATCCAAAATAATATTCAGGATGCAGGCGATGATCAGAAAACAGAGCGGCGTCCTGGTATCGCCCAGGGCCATGATCATGTTTGAAAGCAGGTTGAAAAGCACGCCCGCGCCGATGCCCCACGAAAGGACGATAATATATCTGCAGGCGTCTTCCATGATTTCCGGCGGCGTGAACATAAGCTTGAGAACCGCGCGCGAAAAGAGCACGCCACAGACCGTAAGGATGACCGCGGCAAGAGCGCTCAAGATAATGCCCGCGCAAAAGCTGCGCCGCACGCCGACTTTGTTGCGCGCGCCGTAAAACTGGGCCGTGACGATGGAAAAGCCGGATGTCATGCCCATCAAAAAGCCGACGATCAAAAAAAGCAGACCGCCGGTGCTGCCCACGGCCGCCAAGGCCGTGACGCCAATGGTCCGGCCGACTATCAGCGTGTCGGCCATATTGTAGATCTGCTGAAACAAATTGCCTATGAAGAGCGGCAAAGCGAAGAGAAAAATCAGCTTTGCCGGATTGCCCTGGGTCAGATTTTTCGCCATAGATATCGTCGCAAAAAGCAGATCCGCCGCCACGGAAAAGGAAAATATCAGCTTTGCCCAGGCCCCGGCGTGGCAGTCTGCCGTGAGTGATTGTCCTGTGTTGCCTTTCAGGCCCGGCCCGCGAGCTCGGGTCGCGCATAGCCGCCCGCAACGCCGCCGGGGCTGAGCATAATCTGCCACAACTGCAGATCCCTGGCGCGAAAGGCCCCGGCGCAGCTCAACAGATAATACCGAAACATGCGGAAGACGGTCTCGGAGCAGGTAAATCTGCCCTGCTCGCGTCCACGGCTGAAATTCCGCTCCCAGGCCATCAGGGTTTTGTCGTAGTCGGCCCCGAAGTTATGCCAGTCTTCCATGATGAAGCGTCCGGATATGGCCTCGCCAATCTGGGCAATGCTGGGCAGGATGCCGTTTTTGAAAATATACTTTTCGATCCAGGGGTCAACGGACAACGTTTTTTTATTGGAACCAATGGTATGCAGCAAAAAGAGGCCGTCCTTCTCCAGCAGCCTGCGGGCAGTCTCCATGAAGACAGCATAGTTTTTATGCCCCACATGCTCGAACATGCCCACTGAGACAATGCGATCATATTTGCCGGACAGCGAACGGTAGTCCTCCAAAAGCCATTCCGCATCCAGGCCCTCACTGTGGGCTTGCGCATAGGCGGCCTGGGCTTTGGAAACCGTGATGCCTGTCACATGAACGCCGTAATGCGCTGCCATATAGCGCCCGAGACCACCCCAGCCGCAGCCGATGTCGAGCACGCGCATGCCCGGCCGCAGGCCCAGTTTGCGACAGATCATCTCCATCTTGTTTTGCTGGGCCTGCTCCAGATTTTCGGCGCCTTTCCAATACCCGCAACTGTATTGCATGCCCGGGTCAAGCATGGCCACAAAAACATCGTTGCCGAAATCATAGTGGCCCACGGCCACCATGCGGGCGCGCGCCACGCTTTGCAGATTGCGCAGGCGATACGCGACAATGCCGAGCAGAACCGGCAGATTCAGACGGAAATGTTTTTCCAGCTGACCGTGGATGACCCTGTAAAAAAACTGATCCAGGGCTTCGCAGTCCCACCAGCCTTCCATATAGGCCTCACCGAGCCCCAGACTGCCCTGACGGATGACCCTGGAAAAAAGACGATCATCGTGAATCTGAATATCCGAGGGGCGAGAGCCGTTAATCCGCACATCGATCCTGGCCAGCATCTCTTTGATGACCGACTCTGTCATGGGTATTCTACTCCACTTCTGACTTTTATTTATTTTTTCCGCCACTGAGCAGCGTCAAAAAAATGCCGTTTAACCCCCGGGGGCGCGTCGCATATCAGAGCGCCACGGCATTTCATAGATTATGTTTTACTTTTTTTGACTTATCCCCAACAAGGCAAGATGACAAGTGGATACCCGGAGCCCTACAGCATAGGGCCTTAACCATCGACTGCATTGCTGCCCATGTCGCACTGCTTTCCCTTCCCTTGCCCGGGGGCGCAAAGAAGCAAACTTTGCGCTGCGGAACAAATTTTGCTAATATAGTAAAAAATCAAAAAATGCTGAAAAAGCCTCCTTGCAACACAACAGGGTACGTGAATGACGCACACTCTTCTGGTCACGGGCGGCGCGGGCTTCATCGGCTCGGCCGTGGTTCGCGAGGTGCTGTTGGCGAGCGCATGGCGCGTCGTCAACGTGGACAAGCTCACCTATTCCGGCAATCCGGCGTCTTTGGCTGATGTGGCCGATAATCCGCGCTACCACTTCATACACGCGGACATTGCAGATCCCGCGGCCATGCGCGCCGCCTTTGAGGTTTTCAAGCCTGCCGCCGTCATGCATCTGGCGGCCGAAAGCCATGTGGATCGGTCCATCGACAACCCGGCCGCCTTTCTGGAGACTAATGTGCGGGGCACGTTCGTGCTGCTGGAAGAAGCGCGCCGCTACTGGAAAGGCCTGAAAACCGCGGAGCCGCAAAAAGCCCGTGATTTCCGCTTTCATCACATTTCCACGGATGAAGTTTTCGGAGATCTCGCAGAGACGCAAACCGCTTTCTCCGAGAGCACGCCGTATGCCCCGAGCTCGCCCTATTCCGCGAGCAAGGCCGCATCCGATCATCTGGTCCGGGCCTGGCAGCGCACCTACGGTCTGCCCACCCTGGTGACCAATTGCTCCAATAACTACGGGCCGCGCCAATTCCCGGAAAAACTTATCCCGCTGACGATTCTCAATGCCCTGGCCGGGCGCGATCTGCCCATCTATGGCGACGGCCGTCAGGTACGCGACTGGCTCTTTGTGGAGGATCATGTGCGCGCGCTTTTGCTTGTGCTGGCGCACGGCCGGGAGGGCGAGACCTACGCTGTGGGCGGACATTGCGAAAAACAAAATGTGGAGGTGGTGCGCGCCGTTTGCGAGATACTGGAGGAGTTGGCGCCGCAAAAACCCGCCGGTCTCGGCAGGTATGCGGATTTGATCCGTTTTGTGCGTGATCGTCCGGGTCACGACGGACGCTACGCCATTGACGCCGCAAAAATCAGAAAGGAGCTGGGCTGGCGGCCGCGGGAGGATTTTGCATCCGGCCTGCGCAAAACCGTGCGCTGGTACCTTGAAAACAAAGCCTGGTGGCAGCCCATTCTTGACGGCACATACCGTTGCCAACGGCTGGGCGTCGCCGTCTGAGGTCAGCATGAAATACAAAGGCATTGTTCTGGCCGGCGGCACCGGCACCCGGCTGCATCCCATTACGCTCGGGGTTTCCAAGCAGCTTCTGCCGATTTACGACAAGCCCATGATTTATTATCCCTTGTCGGTGCTCATGCTGGCGGGCATTCGTGACATACTGGTCATTTCCACGCCTGCCGATCTGCCCCAATACCGGCGCCTGCTCGGCGACGGCTCCCGCTTTGGCCTGGAACTGAGCTACGCCGTGCAGCCCGAACCCCAGGGCATTGCGCAGGCTTTTCTGATCGGCGAAAAATTTCTGGCTTCCTCGCCGGTATGCCTGATCCTGGGCGACAATATCTTTCACGGCCAGCATTTTACCGAAAAGTTGCTGCGCGCTGTTTCTGTGACGGACGGAGCCACCATTTTCGGGTATCTGGTCAAAGACCCGGAACGTTTCGGCGTGGTCTGCTTTGACGAAAAAGGCAACGCAACTTCCATTGTGGAAAAACCGGAAAAGCCCCTTTCTCCCTTTGCCGTCACCGGGCTGTATTTTTACGATCAGACCGTCGTCGAGCTGGCCCGGGGCATCAAGCCCTCGGCACGCGGCGAACTGGAAATCAGCAGCATTAATCAGGCCTATCTCGAGCAGGGGCGATTGCGCGTCGAAAAGCTGGGGCGCGGCTTTGCCTGGCTGGATACCGGCACGCACACGAGCTTGCTGGAAGCATCGTCCTATGTGCAAACCATTGAGGAACGTCAAGGCCTCAAGGTGGCCTGCCTGGAAGAAATCGCCTGGAGACAGGGCTGGATTGACGACGCGGCAATGGAGCGGGCCGGCAACATGTTTGCCAAGACCGACTATGGCCAGTATCTGCTTCGTCTCTTGCAGATGCGTTGACGCAGTGGAACCCCAAGGAGAGAATATGGAATTTACTGTCCTGGCCCCGAACGGACCTGTCTTGCTGACCCCCCGGGTATTGGGCGACGAGCGGGGCTTCTTTCTGGAAACGTTTCGGCAGAATGAATTTGAAAGCCACTGCGGCCCATATACCTTCGTGCAGGACAATCACAGCAAATCCCGCCTTGGCGTGCTGCGCGGCATGCACTACCAGCTTGTCGCGCCCCAGGGCAAACTTGTGCGTGTGACGCTTGGGCAAGTCTATGATGTGGTTGTGGACCTGCGCGTCTCCTCGCCTACCTTCGGCAAAAGTTTCGGCGCGCTGCTGGACGATCAACAGCGTCGGATGCTCTGGGTGCCTCCCGGATTTGCCCACGGCTTCATTGTCACAAGCCCGGAAGCGGAATTCCTGTACAAGTGCACGGCCTATTATGCGCCGGATGACGAGTATTGCCTGCGCTGGGACGACCCGGCCCTCGGCATTGACTGGCCGCTGCCTGCGTCCGGGCCCATTGTTTCGGCCAAAGACAGGCAGGGGCTTTCCTTTGACGCCTGCCCCAAATATCGTTGATCGCCATGAGCAAACCGGACACGCCGCTTGTCAGCGTCATTATCCCGACCTACAATTATGCCCGCTTTTTGCCGTGGGCCGTAAAAAGCGTTCAGGCCCAGAGTACTGACGGCGTCGCAACGGAAATACTCATTGTGGATGACGGCTCCACGGACAATACCGCGGCCGAGGCTCAGGCCTTTGGCGCGGCCGTGCGCTATATTTATCAGAAAAATCAGGGGCTCTCGGCAGCGCGCAATACAGGCCTGCGTGCTGCGCGCGGCGAGTATCTGGTTTTTCTGGATGCCGATGACCTGCTCGGCAATGGCAATCTGGCCAGTCACCTGCGTCTTTTCGCAGCCCGCCCGGATCTGGAGATCAGCGTTTGCCTCTGCCTGCAGACCTTTGAGAGCCGAGAGACGCCGGATGCCTTCTGGCCGCTGATGCAAAAGCATCTTGATCTGCATTTATGCAATGCCAATGTTTCGCCGGTGCATACTTTTATGCTGCGCTCGCAAACAGCAGCCCAAATCGGCTTTTTTGACGTTTCCCTCGGAGCCTGCGAGGATCAGGATTTCTGGCTGCGTTGCGCAGTGGCGGGCAAAGTTTTTGCCTGCAACCCCGAAGGTCTCGTGATTTACCGCAAACATGGCCAAAGCATGACCAACCGGCATGTGCGCCAGTTGGTGTATGACGCGGCCATGCATTCAAAAGTGGGAAAGGCGCTGGACGAGGCGCCGGACTTTCCGAAGGCAGGCAAATTTTCCGGCTGGCTGGCGCATGCCGCGGGCACGCTGGCCTGCGCCAGCCAGGTACTCGCTTTCAATCCTGCCCTGGGGGAGCGTCTGCTGGCCGAATTCGCGCGGGCCGTGGAGCAGGCTGCGCAGGCGCGCGCCTTGTGCGCACAGGGCCGCGAGGACGCTGAGCTGGAACGCATCCGCTTGTGTCACGCGCTGCAAATCCTGCTCAACGGAACTGTCTGCGACAGGCGGCATTTTCCGGCTGCGCACAAGGCCTTGTATATGGTCAGACGGATGTTCAAAGACGTTTTGCGGGACACTGACCCCTCCGCTTTGCAGGCCCGGCACAGCAAGCTCCTGCGTCGCCTTTGCGTGGAACCGGAAAAAATGCTTGCCGCTTTGGCCAAAGCTCATGTCATCCATCAGCCCGCGCGCGATTTATGAGGGCTACTTCAGCAAAAACCCTGGTCTTCGGCTCCTTTCCAAGGGCGTTGCCGCCGTTTCGGGCGCTTGTCTGACCGCAGCAGCCCTGGATGGAATGACTTTCAGCATCACGCGACAGCCCTGAACCGAGGAGAGATCTATGCGTATTCTTTGTCTGGCCGTGCTGATCGCGGATTTTCCCCAATTATTGAAAAAATTCGATTCCCAGATCCGGCAGTTGCGGCTCTATAACGCCGATACGCTGGGCTTTGCCATTGGCCCCTCCAGAGCCGAACAGACGCGGGGATACAGCTTCCGGTATCTGAGCCTGCCCTTCAACCTCGCGGACTATATGGCCGCGGCCGACTCTCTGGCTCAGGACATCAGACCCGATGTCATCTACTTCCGCTATCCCGGCGCCACGCGACGTCTCTGGCAATTTACGCTCCGTCACCCCAACGTGGTTTTTGAGCACAACACCGTGGAGGAGGCTGAATTCACGAAGCAAGCGCGCCTCAATGAAATTCGTTGGGGCCCGCGTGTGCTGGCCAAAGCCGCAGGGCTGTGCGCGGTGACGCACGAAATTCTGCGCTATGAGCAGCAGCGGGCAGGCAATAACAGGCCGGGGCTGATGCTCGGCAACGGCATTGAGCCGCAAAGCGTGCCCAAGCTTGATTTTGCACTGCCGGACGAGGCCATCCATATGCTCTGCGCAGCGCATTTTGCCCCCTGGCATGGCGTAGACCGCCTGCTGCACGGCATGGCCGCCTATGACGGCCCACAGCGTTTCATCCTGCATCTGGCGGGCAGCGGCGAGTCATTGCCCCAATATCTGGATCTGGTCCGACGCTTGAGCCTGGAGAGTCAGGTACGCTTTCACGGCAGGCTCAATCAGGACGAATTGTATAAGCTGGCCGCCACCTGTCATCTTGGCGTGGGCAGTCTGGCGCTGCATCGCATGGGCATGGCCGAGCACGCGTCCCTCAAACATCGGCAATACTGTTTGCAGGGCCTGCCGTTTTTCTTTGGCGGACGCGACGTGGATTTTGACCCGCTGCCGGATTTTGTCCTGAGCGTGCCGCAGAATGACGCGCCCATCGACATGGCTCCTTTGGCGGCCCTGGCCCGTTTTCCCGAAGAGCATCCGGAGGCGCGGGCGCTCATGCGCCGTTATGGCGAGGAGCATCTCTCCTGGCAGAGCAAAGGCGGCCGGCTCCACGAATTTTTGCATAACTGCGCCGCGCGATCAGGCGAAACACTCTCTTTTGCCTGCGTGAGCGAGGGCTCGCCGCGGAATACTGCGCTGCCACGGCCGGATGCCGTCAGCGCCGTCATCGCACTTGGCAACGACTGTTCAGGTTTGAAAGCGACCCTGCAAACGCTGCGGGAACAGGAGCCCTGGCAGAACCTTGCGCCGCAGTTGGAAGTTGTGTTCGCCGGCCCGCCCCATCTGACTGAAAAAGCGGCAGCCCTCTGGAAAAGCCTGGGTGACGGGGTCACGACTCCTGTCGAGGCTTCGGAGCCGGGGCAACAGCCATTTCAGAGCAGGCCTGCCGATCATTGGGAGGCCTGGAATGCGGGCATAATGGCAGCCCGTGGCCCCTGGCTGCTGCCGCTGCTGCCCGGCGACGAACTGAGCCGGGATCTGCTGCGATCACTCGCGTATTCCGTGCAATCACGGCCTGAGCTGAATATGATCACGGCCAGGGCTCAGGATGCCGAGGGCCGGACGTGCCTGCCACAGGGACTTGAGGAAATCCTGGAGGAAAAGGCTGCCGCGGGCTGCTCCCTGTTTCGGAAAAGCCTTTGGGAAGATGTGGGCGGCTACAGAACGCTGCACCCTTTTGGTCTGACGGATGCGCTCTTCTGGCTCGACTGTCTGGGCAGCGGCCAGTTGCGCCGCCATCTGCCGCGGGTCTGCCTTGTGCGCGCGCTTCCCGGCTCCGCTCTGAACCCGGAGATTCCCGAAGCTCTGAAAGCGGATGCTCTGGCCATGCTGGTGACCATGTCTCCAAAGGCTTTTAGCCCGGATGACGTGCTCAAGGCCCAATCACGGCTCCTGCATTTTGAGCCTGCGGCGCTTCCGGCGTTGCTGGCCTGTGTGGAACGGCACCCCGGCCAGGCCTGGCCGCGGTTCTGCCTCGGTTTGACCCACGAAGGCCGGGGAAATCTGGCTGCCGCGGTTGCCTGCCAGCAGGCGGCCGCCGATCGTGATCCCGAAGATTGGCAACCTCATTTGCGCCTGTATCTTCTGCACAGGGCTCTGGGGCTTCATCCGCAGGCAATTCTGGATAAAAAAGCCTGCCTGGAGCGCGCGGACAGCCTTAGAGCATTTTTTGATTGAAAATATCTATTTTCAATTAAAAATGCTCTAGCCGAAAGCTTTTCCGGTTTTTTCCGCCAGCCACTTCAGATAGTCCGGATAGTGCCGCCGCAACAGCCCGAGAGCGTTCTCTTCAGCCAAAAGGTATCGCCTGGGCGTCACTTTGCCGGTGCCCACCCAGTGCTTGAGGTAGGGCTTGAGCTCAAAATGCCGCGCGTGCAGGCCCAGGGCGTGCAAACCGCGGAACCACTCCACGCCGATATCCAGACAGATGGGGCCGCATTGGCGGTAGGCTCCGGGCGGCAGAACAGGTCCGAAGGGCACGCAGTGAGGCCGGGTCTTTTCCAAATCCAGGAGGCAGGCCCACTCGTTGATCCGGCATTCGGGCAGGGGCCAGGGTTGCCGATCAAAAATGCCTTCAAAGCCCTGGTCATAAGGCCGCACGAAAACGCCTCTGGCCCGGGCCAGCGCGTAAAGACGCCGCAATTCCGCACAGGAAGGCTGAAAATCAAGGTAGCTGCGCGGCCCGCAGGCGCTGCGCCCGAGAGCTTCCTGCATCAATGCCTCATGGCTGGCCGGGCAGTTCCAGCACTGGCCCAGCGCGCCCAGGGCAAAGGCATGGCCCATTTGGGGCAGCATTGCGCCCAGAATATCCTTGAGCACCAGCACGTCGTTGTGCATGAGAAAGAGCTTGCGGCTCGCGCTGTGTTCAAAGGCATACTGATAGCGGATGCCCAGGCGATAGGCGGGATCGGAAAAACGCGCGGTATCCGCGGCCTTGAGATCCAGCCAGTGATCCGGCTGAAAGACCTTGCAGCGCTCGCCCACAAGCTCGCGCAAATATTGAGCGATATGATAGGTGCTGATGCTGTCATGCCGTGAGCCGTAGGGCTCGAATTGCAGCCAGATCACATTGATGCGCGGCCCGCTGTGCCGCAACAGGGACAAAAGCGACAGGGCCGTCTGAAAGGGCTTGGCGAAAATGTTGACCGCCACGTCCACGCGCTCTGTCGGCGCAAAATCCGGCAACACAGGCCCGCTCCTGGAGCATTTTGCTTTTGAAATTATTCAATTTCAAAAGCGGCGCTGCCATCATTTCGCCTGAAAAACGTGGTTTTCAGGCTCATTCGGCGCGGGCGGCCGCTCCCGCGGTCGCCAGAGCGGTTGCCGTTTTCAACAGCAAACCGCTCTAGAGCATTTTTTGCTTGAACATATCCATTTTCAATCAAAAAATGTTCTAAAAAAGTCCGGTCACGCGACCGCTTTCCACATCCACATCAATATTACGGAACGCGGGACGTGAGCCGGTGCCGGGCATCAGGCTGATGTCTCCGGCCACCGGGCAGACCAGGCCCGCGCCGCCAAAGAGCAGCACATCCCGCACATGCAGCCGCCACGAGGCGGGCACGCCCTTGCGCGTGGGATCATCGGACAGAGAATACTGGGTCTTGACCATGCAGACCCCGAGCGAATCAGCGTCCGGGCGCTCCTGCAGGGCCTTCAGGCGCTGGGCCGCCAGCGGCTCAAAGTCCACGCCGTCCGCGCCGTATATCTCGCGGGCAATGCGGTTGATTCGCTCGGTAAAAGGCAGGCTCCAATCATACAGGGGCTGAAAATGCCGCTTTTCGGAATTGCAGGCGTCCATAACCGCGTCGGCCAGTTCCAGCGCGCCTTCTCCGCCCTTTTCCCAATGCTCGGAAACAGCGACACGGGCCCCCGCAGATTCGCAGATGCGGCGGATGGCCGCGATTTCCGCCGGGCTGTCCGTATGAAACCTGTTGATGCAGACCACCGAAGGCACGCCGGAGCGGCGCACAATGCCGATGTGGTGGAGCAGATTGACGCAGCCCGCTTCCACCAGGCCCACATCCTCGCGGGTGTAGGGCTCCGGCAGCGGCTGGCCGGGCCTGGGCCGGGGCGCGCCGCCGTGGTTTTTGAGCGCGCGCACCGTGGCCACAATGACCGCCGCGTCCGGCGCAAGCCCGCTGTACCGGCACTTCAGGTTCCAGAATTTCTCATAGCCCATTTCAGCGGCAAAGCCGGATTCCGTCACATGCACGTCGCTGAGCTTGAGGCCGACCCTGTCCGCGATGACCGAGCTCTGGCCCAGCGCGATATTGCCGAAAGGCCCGGTGTGCACCAGTACGGGCTGGCCTTCGATGGTCTGGATCAGATTGGGCTTGACGGCCTCCACCAGCCATGCGGTCATGGCCCCGTCCACTTCCAGGTCGGCCGTGGTCACGGGGTTTCCGTCCCGATCCAAAGCCAGAACCATGCGGCCCATGCGCTCGCGCAAATCGCGCAGATCGCGGGCCACGGAGAGGATCGACATCACCTCCGAGGCCACGGTAATGTCAAAATGCGAGCGCATCATGAAGCCGTCGTTGCGGCGACCGTCGCCTTCAATGCCGATAATCACGTTGCGCAAAGCCTGAGCGCAGAAATCCAGCACCCAGCCCGTGCCCACGCGCGCAGGGTCCACATTCAGACGGCGCATGCCGGAAAGCCGCGCCAGCGTGGCGTCGTCGTAGTTGCGCTCATGCTGCATGCGCGCGGTCAGGGCAGTCATGGCCAGATTGTGCGCCGCGCCCACGGCATGGATGTCGCCCGTGAAATTGAGCGAATACGGCGTGAGCGGGATGCACTGCGAAAGGCCGCCGCCGGCTGCCGAACCCTTCATGCCCATGGTCGGGCCGCCCGAAGGCTGGCGGATAGCGGCCGATGATCTGTAGCCCCGCCGGGCCAGGCCCTGCACCAGGCCGATGGTGGTTGTGGATTTGCCCTCGCCCAGGGGCGTGGGCGTGATGGCGGTCACGTCCACATATTTGCCGTTGGGCCGATCCGCCAGACGCCGCAGCACGGATTGCTGCTCGATTTTGCCCATATAATGCCCGTAGGGCAATACTTCTGCGGGCTCAAGGCCCATTTCCGAGGCCAGAGCGTCAATGGTTTTCATGCGGGATTCCGCATCCAGGGCGATTTCCCAGTCCGGGTGCTTGGTGGGATCAAGAGTCATGGCTGCTCCGTGCAAAATAATGTGACAGGCTGAAATGTAAGGCCCGCCCGGCACGGCGTCAAGCCTCGCAGCGCTTGCGCCTCTCTCTGACGATACAAAGGCATCTGAAAATAGATTCAAAAATATCATTGCCGCCCAACACCTTGCGGAGCATGACGCCATCCGGTAGCATGTTTCACCCATTACGGACGCAAGGGGGGGGGCGGGCCGCCCAAAAAGCCGCAGCCTTTGTGGCCGCGCTCAAGCTCGGCGAGGACGGCGGAACCCTGCCGCCCCACCACTTGGGACGCCTGCGCGACGAGATCCGCGATCATCTGGGGGCAGCCCTCATTAAAACACCGTCCGCGAAAAGCCGAATTTTTTCGGTCGGCAAGGCGCAAGGCAAACATTGGGCGAAGCTGTATTGAACATACCGCAAGGTCAATGTTGGCCTTGCAACGCCGCCGGACGGAAAAAGGCGGCTTTGCAGCAGGTGGATGAATGAGGGCTGACCCTAGAGCAGATTACCTTTGACTTTTTATGAAAGTCAAAGGTGGCATTCAGGCGAAAAACGCGGTTTTCGCCTGAATGTACGCCGCGTTGCGGCGGCTGCCGCTTTCGCGTCAGCAGAGCGTTTTCAAAGAGAAAATGCTCTGGGCACGGAACTGCAAGCCATGGACGCGGCCCTGCGCCGCATCTGGAAAATGCCTGACACAATCTTCACCACAACCCCGGACAAAAGATGCGTTTCACAGCCCGCAGCGGACGACTGACCCTCACCCTGCGCCTCTGCCGCATGGGCAGGGACTGGCAGGCCGTGCTTACCGGCGGCGAGGCGCATCTGGGCGGCACGGCGCTGGCCGTGCCAGAGGCCGCGCCCAGCAGCCCTGCCGGGGCTGCGGGGGTCACAGTCAGGGTACTTTCCCGTGACACGCGGCATAAGGATCATGAGCTGGCGGCCTTTCTCGCGCGCGCGCTGGCCGCGCAACTGGCCTGTGCCGTGTGCGTCAGCGCGGGCGTGCATTATGATCGAATCAGCAAAGAAGAGATTCATGAGGCGCGGCTTCTGACGGAACGGCTTGCCGGGCGCTGCCTGGCCGCGCTGGCCCGTGCCGGGAGGGCATAGAGCATTTTTTGATTGAACATATTCATTTTCAATCAAAAAATGCTCTCATCTCTCCAATACGCGGATTGGATGCGAGGACAGTATATGTTGACAGTCAAGGATCTGGAAGAATTGGAAGCCTATATGCGCTCCGGCGGGCTGGAGGCGGATTTTAAAGACGGTTGCGAAAACGACCGCTATTATCTTTTGGAACTTCTTGAAAAACTGATGGACATGGGCGAATTGGCCGACGCCACAGCCACGCGCCTGATATTCCGCGGTTTGCCGCTGCCTCCGCCTTCGGAATAGAGCATTTTGCTTTTGAAATTATTCAATTTCAAAAGCGGCGCTGCCATCATTTCGCGTCCAGGCTTCAGCCGTTGCGACGAAGGAAGCTACGGATGAAGACAGCAACTGGTTACTGCGGCAGCCAGCCAACGCAACCGCTGTCGCCATCCGTAAGGCTCGCAGACTCGCCAACGGCTGGCGCAACGCGGTCTGGACGCTCATTCGGCGCGGGCGTCCGCTCCCGCGGCCGCCAGAGCAATTTCAAAGTGAAATTGCTCTGGCCCCGGCTGTGGCCGCCGCGTCAAACAACATCCGGCCGGAACCGCATGCCCGGGCAAAGGCAAACATTGCTCCGCGCTCCGCACGATATGGCGCGGACTGCCGGAAAACGCATCTGCAAACATGCTGCGGACACGTCACGGCAGATGCGCTCCAGCCCGTAAAGCGCCCCGCACTGCTTCGCAAAGCCGGGCCACGTCTTCGGCCGGGCTGATGAAGGGCGGCATCAGATAGATCAGGCGGTTAAAAGGTCGAATCCAGACGCCCTGCTCCACAAAATAGGCTTGCAGGGCCGCGGTGTTCACAGGCTGGCGGGCTTCCACCACGCCGATGCCGCCCAAAACGCGCACATCGGCCACGCCCGGCAATGTGGCGCAAGGGGCAAGCCCGGCGCGCAACGCGCTTTCCAAACCTGCCACCTGCTGCGGCCATGCGCCCTGCTCCAGCAGATCCAGAGCCGCATTGGCCACGGCGCAGGCCAGGGCATTGGCCATAAAGGTGGGGCCGTGCATGAAAACCATGTTGTCGCGGCAGATGTCCCGGGCCACCTGGGCCGTGCAGGCCGTGGCCGCAAGCGTCAGCACGCCGCCGGTCAGGGCTTTGCCGCAGCAGAGAATATCGGGCGTGACGCCAGCCCATTCCGCGGCAAACATCTTGCCGGTGCGCCCGAATCCGGTGGCGATTTCATCAAAAATCAGCAAGGCGCCCGCCTCTCTGCAAAGCCCGGCCAGGCCGCGCAGGTACGCGGGATGATAAAACCACATGCCGCCCGCGCCCTGCACAACCGGTTCCAGAATCACAGCCGCAATTTCATCCCTGTGCATTTTGAGCAGACGCCGCGCGTCGTCCAGGCATGTCTCGTCAAAAGGCGCGTCAAAACGGCAGGCAGGCCGCTCCATAAAGATCTGTTGCGGCAGCAAGGCGCTGAACAGGCTGTGCATGCCCGTGACCGGATCGCAGACCGACATGGCTCCCAGGGTGTCGCCGTGATAACCGCCGCGCGGCGTCAGAAAACGCGTGCGCCGCGCCTCTCCCCTGCCCTTTTGGCACTGGAGGGCCATCTTCAGGGCCACTTCCACGGCCACTGAGCCGGAATCCGCAAAAAAAACGCGGCTGAGCCCAGGCGGCATTATCGACAACAGCCGTTCAGCCAGAGTCACGGCCGGAGCATGCGTCAGCCCGCCGAACATCACATGCGGCATGCGCCCGGCCTGGGCGCGCAGCGCGTGGAGCAACCTGGGGTGATTGTAGCCGTGCGCCGCAGCCCACCAGGAGGACATGCCGTCAATAAGCTCCCTGCCGTCGGCCAGGACAATGCGGTTATGGTGCGAACGCCGGGCCACATGCAGGGGTGGGGGCTGCACGGCCGAGGCATAGGGATGCCAGACGCAACGGTGATCGCGCGGCAGCAGATCCGCAAAGGGCGCAGGCCGCCCGCGCTGCCCGCTCCGCTTTTGCAGGGCCTGGGCCAGGGGCAGCATGCGCCGGGAAAGCAGTTGCCAGCCCGCTGCGTCCAGTCGCGCCAGGCGCGGCAGTTCCAGTACGGGCGCGTCGCTTCCCGCAGCCTGCAAGCGCGCGCGCAGCAGAGCCGCATTGTCCTGCAAAATAAGCTCCTGTTCGGCATTGGCCCTGCCGTGTTCTTCGGGCAAAGCCGCTGTCAGGGCCAGAGCAGCCACGCGCAAACCGCGGTTCTGCAAAGCCTCCAGGGAAAGCAGGGCATGGTTGAGCGCGCCCAAATAATTGCCGCCCACCAGGAGCACAGGCAGATCCAGGGCCGCCATCAAATCCAGCATGTCCTCGCGCTCATTCAGCGGCACGCGCAGGCCGCCCGCGCCTTCCACCAGCAAAAAATCCGCCGCGCTTTGCCGCGCCCAATGCGCGCGGATGCTGCGGCAGAGTTCTGCCACCTCCAGCCGTTCTCCAACCCGGGCCGCAGCCAGATGCGGCGACGCGGGCAGGGGAAAGCAATGCAGGGCCACAGCCGGAGAAAGTTGCGGCATGCAGGCCAGATCCGCCACAGCCGCCGCATAGACCGGAGCATCGGCCAAAGGCGAAGTCTCGGCTTCAGAAGGCGCGACGCCGGTCTGCACGGGCTTTACGGCCTGCGCGGCAAGGCCGAGCCCGCGCAATGCGCGCAGCAGCGCCGCAGCAGCCACGGTTTTGCCCACATCCGTGCCTGTGCCCGTGACAAAAAGGCCGCTCAAAGCACGGGAAGCGCAGATGCTCCGCGCAGTACCGGCATTACGCATAGCCGGCCGCCTCCAGGCCCTGGGCCGCAAGCATGGCGAGATCTTCTTCCACGCCCTGCCCCTGGGTGGTGAGGTAGTCGCCGGTCATCAGGGCATTGGCCCCTGCGGCGAAAATTTCCGATTGCCGCTTGCCCAGCACCAGCGGGCGGCCGCCGCAGATCCGCAAGGTGGCCTGCGGCAGAATATGCCGGAACACGGCAATGATCCGCAGTGCTTCCTCTGCGTCGAGAATTTCCTGACCCGCCAAAGGGGTCTGGGGATGGGGATACAGAAAATTGATGGGCACATGGCGCACGCCAAGGGCCTTGAGGCTGAAAGCAAAGTCAATGCGCTCCTCCCAGCTCTCGCCCAGGCCGAACAGGCCGCCGCTGCAAACCTGAAGCCCGGCGCGCATGGCCCGGACAACCGTATCCCGCCGCTGCTCCCAGGTCTGCGTGGTGCAGATGCGCGGATAATGGCTTCGGGAGGTTTCAAGATTATGATGGTACCGGATCAGCCCCGCTGCGGCCAACTGCGCAAGCTGCCCGGCCGACAGCCTGCCCAGGGAGGCGCAGACCCGGGGCCGGACCTCCGGCGGCAGGGAAGTCAGGACGCCGCACAGACGCTTGAGCTCATGGGCATGAAGCGCGCCGCCGCTGGTCACAACGCCGATATGCCGCACCGGCAGGGCCGCCAGGGTCAGGATGCGCGCGCGCAGCAGATCATCGGGAAGCAGGTCGAAGACCTTGACAGGCGTTTGATTATGCCGGCTCTGGGAGCAGAAGCGGCAATCCATGGCGCAATCGCCGCTGCGGGCATTGATGATCGCGCACAGGTCGATCCTGCGGCCAAAGGCTGCTTCGCGCAGGCATGAGGCCTGCCGCAGAAGCCGGGCTTCAGGCAGGGACAGCAGCGCCCGGGCTTCGGAAGGATTTGTGACAGGCTGGGGAAAATTCATTGCAAAGACCTGCGGCATATAGCTCAGACGTTTGCAGGCGGGCAATGCCCGCCTGCAAACGTCTGAGCAACTAGAGCATTTTCACTTTGAAAATGATCTGCTGACGCGAAAGCGGCAGCCGCCGCAACGCGGCGTACATTCAGACGAAAACCGCGTTCTTCGCCTGAATGCCACCTTTGACTTTCATAAAAAGTCAAAGGTAATCTGCTCTATGTTCCGATGAAACCGCCCATGCACGGCGGCGTGACCCTGCCGGCGATAGATGGGCCGCTACGGTTCACGAGAAGATTTTTTGATTGAAAATATCCATTTTCAATCACTTCGCTGCCATCATTTCGCGTCCAGAACGCGGTCTGGACGCTCATTCGGCGCGGGCGTCAGCTAACGCTGCCGCCAGAGCGTTTAGCTAATTTCATTAGCAAAACGCTCTAAAAGCCAGTTATGAAATGACTTCTACTTGGCTTTGCGCCGTTTTTCCCACAGCTTCATGTCTTTCATCTTTTTGCGGCGCTCACGCTGCAAAGCTTTGCAAACCAGCGGGGCGTCCTTCTTGAAGCCCCACTTTTCCCTGTACTCGGCAGTGTCCATGCCGTGACCGGCCAAATGCCGCTTCGTCAGAATTTTGAAGCTCTTGCCGCACTCAAGGCAGGTAACGGACTTTTCCTTGACTGATTTTCGAGCTTCCACGGCCATTTCCGCACTGTCGAGTTCAACAGGCGCTTCACCTTCGGCCACAGCGCGGATGCCTTGCGCCACCTTTTGGATAAAGGCCGCAATTTCCTCCTCGGTCATGATCCGCACACCGGCCTGGGCTCTGGTGATTTCCAGAGCTTCTTTTAAATAGTCGTCCATTACCTACCCCTTGATTTGTATGTTCGCTCATGCCAATACGGCGCAAATCCCCTCTTCTGCGTGAGCCGTCCCACCAAAGAACAGCCTTAACCCTGCCATATTGCATGATTGATGAATATACACACTGTTTCAAAACCAGTCAATACACTAGGAAATTTTTTCCCTGCTTCAGGGCTTTCAAAACCTTCAAAAGGGAATCAATTTGTGTTGAAAATATCATACTGGGATACGGTCCCTAAAAAACGCTGATCCATATACTGCCATAGAACGCCCTGAGCATAGCCCTGCTGTATCCGGAGAGCGCCCGAAGGCAGCGGCCCGACGCTGAAGGCCTCGCGGGCGCGTTGCTCGAAAGCCTTGACAAAGTCCGCCTGCCCGTATGGGAGAGCGGAAAGAGAGGTAATTTCCGCAGGCAGGGGCTCCCGGTATTCAAGAATAATCTTGTCGTCATTAAAGTTGTAACGGGCCGCGAAGCCGCGGGCTATCCAGCGCAGGGGCTTTTCGCCGTTTGCCGCCTCCTGGCCTTTGACCAGATCCGCGAACGGGTCGCGCGCCCCGTCCACAATATAGGTGCAGGCCTGATACGCAACATTATCGAAGATCTCCACGCTTTCATCCACGCTGAAGGGGCGGCGCATGATTCCGTCCCAGTACCAGCCGGCAGGCACCTCGGCCTGGGCGACAATGGCCATGGGGCTTTGCGGGCTTGTGGCGCCATAGACGGCCAGCCAGACCCGGATGGGCAGACCGCCCAGCACGCTGCTCCAGGGGAGGTTGACCACGCTGCGCCCGGCGGTGCGCAGGGGAAGATTTTTGGCCTCTATGGAAATGGCCGGTCTGGCCGTGGAAACATACAGGGAACCAATCATGCCGCGTTGCTGCGCGCCTGTGCAGCCCGCAGCCAGCATGAGCAATACGACTATGCAAAACCGGCGTATGCCTTTCATATTCTTTCTCCCGTAAACAGCGGCCCGCCCCGCCCGTGCGGCAGAGGCCGGGTAAAGTGTTGCTCTGACTCCCGCAGCATATCCCAACAGCAATAAACTGGCAATGTTGCCGCTGCAAGCCTTTCTTTACCTGAGGCAGGCATTTTTTGTCCGCCGTTGTTTGCGGCCGCAGTGCAGACGCGCACAAAAAAGCGCGGCTGTCCGGGACCGTGTAACGCATACCATTGCAGCATGCCGGGCAGTGGCCTGAAAAGCCGGGGAATCCGGCAGGGCAGGCAGCACACTTCGATAAAAGCGGCCACGCTTTTAGAGCATTTTCAAAGTGAAAATGCTCTAATGAGGGCTGACCCTGGACAAGGGAACTCAGGCAGCGGAAGGGCTGAAGGCGCAGGCTCTGGCTGCGGCTTTGGTATTACGGAGCAGGGGCCTGCGGCGCTCTTGTCCCGCCGGGCATGTAGTCGCGCAGATCGCGGGACACTTCAAAGGTGCGCAATTCGCTTGCCGCGGCCTTGCCGAAAGGCGAGTCCGGAAACTGTTTGGCAATGCCCTCCAACAGGGCCTGCGCCCTTGCCGTGTCGCCCAGCTTGCGATACAGGCGGGCCTCGCGAAAACGCAGCCCCGGGTATTCGGGCGAGGTTTCCGGCACAAAAGCATTATAGCGCGCCACCCATTGCAGAGCTTCGGGGATACGGTTGCCCACCTCGCAAATATCCATGAGCGCGGCCACGGCTTCCTTGATCCGCTGGGGATCGGCCTTGTCCGAGCGCTCATCCTGCAGCCGGGTAAAGAGGTCGATAACCTGCCGGTTAAAATCATAGGCGTTCTTGATGTCCTTGCGCTGTTCCGCGTCGCGGGCCAGAAAATAGGTGGCATAGGCGCGCTGATACAGCGGTATGTCGGCGCGTGCGGCCAGTTCGCGCCACATGGCCAGCGCCGGTCCGGCAAGATTGAGATTCTGCGCCGAAAGGGCAAGGGCATAGTCCAATTGCCTGCGCAGTTCGGGCTTCATCTTCCAGGCGGAAACCAGTTTGCCCAAATCCAGAATTTTATCCCAGGCCCCGGCTTGCAGATAACGATTGAAAAACTCGGTAAAAGCCGCCTCGCCATACTCTGTATCCATAGGCGTTTTTAAAAACTCCGCCAGCATCTCATAGGCCCTGGCTTCCTCGCCGCGCTCCAGCCAGCCTTGCGCCAGCGCGTAACGCAAGCGGGGATCGGGCGGGCCGTAGCGTTCGCGCACCAGGGGAAAGCCGTTCCACAAAATCAGAATACGCCCGTAGTTCTGCTCGGCCAGGGAATTGGCCAGCTCCTTTTGAAAGGCCTGCCAGATGATCTCCCTGGCCTGCGGCACATCCGGATGCTCGGGATAGCCGTCAATGAAATCGGCGGCCTTGCCCATGGCCTCGGTATACTCTTTATCCCAGTAGAGCCACATGGCCTGCTTGAGGCGGGCCAGGACCGCCTCCGGGGCTGTTTTGGAGGAAGCGGCAATCTCACTGTATACCTGCGGCAACGGCGGTTCCCCCGCTCTGGCGAAGACCCGGCTCATCTGCTCATAAGCGAGGGGCGATTGGTAAATGCCCTTTTCCGCCAGGCGCAGGCGAGCGGCAGACGCGGACGGGGCCCCGGCAAAACGGCGCTCCAGCTCATGATAGACGAAGTTCGCCGCGCTCATGTTGCCCTTGCGCAGATACATGTCGCCCATTTTGAGCAGGAGCGCGTCATTGCCCTTTCGTCCCGGATCCAGATTGACGTACAGCCAGTACAGCGCAAGTGCCGCGTCCGTTTTCTGCAAAGCCTCGTCGTTGCCTGCCTGCAAAAGCAAAAAATCGGGGTGGTCAATATAATGGCGGGGCCAGCGCTTGCTGATGAAATCAAGAATGATTTGGGCCTTGTCGTACTTTTTCTGATTGAAAAGCGCCTGGGCCAAACCCACGGAAGCATCCTGCAGATGCGAAGATTCCGGGTACTTGTCAAGCACGATGGCAAACGACTGCTCGGCCTCCGGATTCAGCCCGCGCTTGAGCTGCTCCCGACCCAGAGCCGCAAAACCCTGCGCCACCCCCGGAAAGTCGGGATAACGCCTGAACAGGGCGACAACATAGCCTCCGGCATCCACAAGGTTGCCCACGTTCGCATTGGCAAGGCCCAGACGCAGCAAGGCGTCGGGAACCCGCGGCGAGCGCAGATTGGCGTTCATGGCCTCATTGGTGGAAGAGACAATGGCTTCGTATCCGGCCAGGGGATTGGCAGCATAGAGGGCCCAGAGGCAGTCGCTGATATCATAGAGCACTTTTTCCCGCATTTGTGGCGAAATATCCGTAATCGCGCGGATTTTTTCCAGCTGCGGCAGGGCTTCGGCATATTTGCCTTCGCTGATCAGGCGCTCGGCTTCGGCCAGCATTTTGTCGGGTTCCGGCGGCTTGGGAACCGGGTTGCCCTGCTCATCCACATAAATGACTTCACGAGGCTTTGCATCGGAAGCTTCTGTTTCTTCGGCGGGCTGTTCATCCACAGGCAAACCCACAGGCTCTGTGTCCACAGGGCCGGTCACAACCGGGCCTTCCTCCTTCTCCGCCAAGGCCTGCGTCTGCGGCGCAGCGGCCTTTTCGGCCTTGCCTTCCAGGCTGTCCGCCACCTTGTTTTGCGCGGTTTCGGCTTGCGTGGCGGGCGTTTCGCCGGGTTTGCCGGATTCGGCGGATTCGGCGGATTGCGCCGCTTCAGGCGGCGCGGCGGCCTGCTCGGCGACCGTAGCGGCCTGCTCGGCGGGCGCAGGGGCTTTCCCGGTGTCGGGGGCAGCGGCGGCCTGATCCGCCAAGGGCGCGGAAGCCGGGCGATCCTTGTTTGATGGGGGCACGGTGGCGGTGGTGGCGGTGGACAAGCCGCTCTCCTGAGGCCAGTCCTCCGGGCCGCCGGGATTGACTTTGCCGCGCAGATCCTGGCGCGTCAGCATCCTGCCGCGCTCGCCCAACGCGGCAGATTCCTGCGGCTCGGGCGCTGCCGCGGCATATGCCGCGGACAGCCAGAAACCCGCGCCGGAAGGGGCAGGCCGCATGACTTCCTCTGCCGCCCGGCGTTCAGGCTCCGGCGTTTGCAGCGCAGCTTGCCGCGCGGCAAGGGCCTTCAGCCGTGAATACGGCAAGGCGCCCGCGCGGTTCAGACTTTGGCGCAGCATATCTGCCGGAAAGTCCCCGGCCAAAGCCGGGGATTCGCCTGCATCGGCCGCGGCAGGGCCGGACGCCGGAGAAAGAAGCGGGATCGGCGCGTTCACGGTTGCGGGCTCAGACGCGCCGCGTGCCTGAACCGGGACGACTTCCGGCTCGGCGGCAGCGGCAAAGAATTCCATTTCCACCCTGTCGCGCGCGGGCCGGGTCAGCACATGATTGACCGCGCGCGAGGAAAGATTGATGCGCACCTGCCCGTTTTCAAGGGCCAGGCTTTCCAGCAGAGAGCCGGGAGCCGGGGGCAGGCCGGTGTGCCGCAAAGAGATTGCCGGGCTGTTCAGAAAAAGCGTCATGCCGACCGGGCTGGTGCGGGCCACGCTGCGGGCCTGCCCCGGGCTGTCGAGCACAATAATCAGGCGCTCGGACGACGCGCCGGGCAGCCATTGCCAAAGCATGGCCCGCGCCGGTTGCGGAGAGGCAAGCCAGAGCAGGCAGAGCGAAAAAAACAGGCAGGCAGACGACAAAAGCCGATGCGGGCTTTGGCGCAATGTGCTCTTGCGGGCGGCGCTATGAGGCCGGTTCATGCCGGTGCAGCAGGCTGTATTCACTGGGCATTGCAAAAAGAATGAGATTTAGTATCTGCCGCGTTTTAATGCAAAAGATATGCCGATAAACATAGTTCCACAATGAGTCGCATCCACGCCTTCAATCTGCATATCCCGCGCCCGGAATGTAGCGCGCTTTTGGGCGAATCGCCTCACAAAAGCAGCGGCGAGTGACGCCGCCGCGCATGTATCTTGTGTCTTGCCGCCAGGCCCGGTCGCAGCAATGGGGAAAACTCTTTACAAATTCCTTTTCTTGAGCTTTTCAATCAAGGTGGTGCGCTTGACGCCCAAGAATTCCGCAGCCTGGTTTTTCACGCCCTGGGCCTTGTCCAGAGCCTCATCAATCAGGCGGCTTTCCACGGCATCCAGAAAATCTTTGAGATTCATGCCCTGCGCTGCCAGCACAGACAAATCCGGCCAAAAAAAAGCATTGGGATTCGCTGCGGCGGGCCCGGCTGCCGTGGCGGCAACATGCCCGCTCCGCTGCGGGGCTTCGGCTGCGCCCGGTTCTTCAATATCGGGCAGTTCCGCGGGATCGCCCACATGCTCAAGGATTTTTTGCGGCAGATCCGCCGCCTGCACCACATCGCCGTCCACCAGAATACTGAGGCGCTCCATGACGTTTTCCAGCTCGCGCACATTGCCGGGCCAGGCATAGGCAGCCAGAATACGACGCGCATCAGGAGCGAGCGCCAGCGGCTCGCGGGATTTTTTGCGGCAGAAGCGGCTCAGAAAATGCCGCGCCAGCAGCAATACGTCGCCGCCGCGCTCGCGCAGGGGCGGCAGATGCAGGGGGATGACGTTCAGCCGGTAATAGAGATCCTCGCGAAAGCGCCCTGCCGCCACTTCGGCTTCCAAATCCCGGTTGGTCGCCGCCACAATGCGCACGTCCACCTTCCTGCTGCCGCTGCCCCCCACGCGCTCAATTTCTTTTTCCTGAAGCACGCGCAGGATCTTGACTTGCAGGCTGAGGTCCATTTCGCCTATTTCATCCAGGAAGATGGTGCCCCCGTCCGCCAGCTCAAAGCGACCGGCCCTGGAACGGATGGCATGGGTGAAAGCGCCTTTTTCATGGCCGAAAAGCTCGCTCTCCAGCAATTCCTTGGGGATGGCCCCGCAGTTAATGGGCACAAAGGGCTTGGCGGCGCGGCCGCTGTTGGCGTGCAGCGCGCGGACCAGCAGCTCCTTGCCGGTTCCGGATTCGCCGGTTACAAGCACAGTGCTGTCAGTGGGGGCGACTTTGCCGAGGATTCTGAAGACTTCGGCCAGGATCGGGCTTTGGCCGATGATACCGCTTGTGTTTAACTCCATGAGGATTTCTCCGGGCAGGCGGCAATCGTATCCGTGCGCCTTTGCCCTGGCACGCTGCATCTCCCCTGTCTGTTGTGCAGCACTGCCGAGTCGGGCGCAGATCTTGCGGCTTGCACGATGTTTTATGTGTCAATACACTGACGCGCACGGAATTGCCAGTAAAAAGACGCGGCATCCGCTGTTTTTTCCACGTATTGCAACAGATATTTCGCACAGGTCACGCCATGCCGCAACTCCATTGCTCTGATGCGCCGCCTCTTGCGTGCTTGCCGCCATGTCCGGTGGACGGGCTGCGTGCCGAGCTCAGCGCATCTCTTGCCAGAGGGGGCAATCTGGCGCTCACCGCGCCGCCCGGCGCGGGCAAGAGCAGCCGCGTGCCGCTCTGGCTTCTGGCCGAACCCTGGTCGGCCGGGCGCAAAATCCTGCTCCTGGAGCCCCGCCGGGTGGCGGCCCGCGCTTTGGCCCGCTATATGGCCAGGCTGCTGGGCGAAGAGGCAGGGCAAACCGTGGGCTTTCGCATGCGCCGGGAAAGCGCCATCAGCGCCGCCACCCGCATTGAGGTGATCACCGAAGGCGTGCTGACGCGCATGCTGCAGGACGATCCCGAGCTGCCCCGGGCCGCCTGCGTCATTTTTGACGAATTCCACGAGCGCTCGCTTGTGGCCGATACCGGCCTGGCGCTCTGCCTGGAAAGCCAGGCGGCGCTGCGGCCGGATCTGCGCCTGCTGGTCATGTCCGCCACGCTGGATATGCAATCCGTGTCGGGCCTGCTGGGGCGCTGCCCGGTATTGTCCTGCCAGGGGCGTTCCTTTCCGGTGGAAATGCGCTATTTCCCTGTGCCCGGCAGGGCGGCGCGTGGAGCGCATGCCGCCTCCGGGATCTGGCGGCATGCGGCCGAGGTTGCGGCGCATTTGCTGCGCACCGAGCACGGCAGCCTGCTGGTCTTTTTACCCGGCGAAGGGGAAATCCGGCAGATGGCCGCGCTCCTGGAAGGCCGTCTGCCGCCGGACGTGCTTCTCTGCCCGCTTTACGGCAATCTGCCGCCCGAACGGCAGGACGCGGCCATTGCCCCGGCCCCGCCCGGCTTGCGCAAAGCCGTGCTTGCCACAGCCATTGCCGAAACCTCCCTGACCATTGAAGGCGTGCGCCTGGTGCTGGATGCGGGCCTGACGCGCGTAGCGCGCTTTGATCCGGCAAGCCGCCTCAGCCGCCTGGTCACCGAACGCGTTTCCCTGGCCGGGGCGGCCCAGCGCGCGGGCAGGGCAGGACGCACGCAGCCCGGCATCTGCTGCCGCCTCTGGGATCGGAAAGAGGAAAACGGCATGCGCCCGCAGATCCGCCCGGAAATACTGGATGCCGACCTGAGCAATCTGGCGCTGCAACTGGCTGTCTGGGGCGTGTCCGACGCCGCGGCCCTGCCCTGGCCTGACCCGCCGCCAGCCGCGCATCTGGCCGCTGCCCGCCAAAATCTGCAAGAGCTTGGCGCCCTTGATTCACGGAACAGGCCCACGGCCCTGGGCCGGAGCATGGCTTCTCTGCCCCTGCCGCCGCATCTGGGCCGCCTGCTTCTCCTGGGCAGGGAGGACGGGCATGGAGCCCTGGCCTGCTGCGTGGCCGCCCTGCTGGAAGAACGAGATCCGCTCTTGCGCTTCAAGGATACAGCGGCAAACGGCCTCCCGAACGAAGCGGAAGCGGCCGCAAACCCCGGCCGCGCCCTTGCCCCCCGCGGCACGGGGGCCTGCGATCCGGGCTGTGATCTGCTTCGCCGCCTGGACTGGCTTTGCCGCGAGGGGCACGGCGGCGCATGGCGACGTCTGCGCGATTGGGCCGCGCGCCTGGCGCAACTCACAGGGATCAAAGGAGATCTTTTCAACATCGCGGCCGCGGATGCCGAGGCTCTGGGCAGGCTTCTGGCCCTGGCCTGGCCGGACCGCGTGGCCAAGCGCCTGCCCGAAAGCAAGGATGCTCCCGGCCGGGATCTGGGCACGGCTCATTTTCTGCTGCGCTCGGGACGCGCCGCGTGGCTGCCGGGCGGCGACGCCCTGGCGCGACGCCAGTTTCTGGCCATTGCCGATCTTGACGGAGCCGGAGCCCGCGCCCGCATCCGTCTGGCAGCCCCGCTCACGCGTGAAGATGTGGAAGAACTGTTCCATGCGCAAATCCGCTCCCACGATCAACTGACGGTCAATGACGAAGGCTCTGTCTCGGCCCGACGCCAAAAAACGCTTGGAGCTCTTGTTCTGGAAGATGCTCCCCTGCCCCGCCCCCCGGCAGGGGCCTGCGCCGCGGCGATCTGCGCCTTTTTGCGCCAAGCCGGCCCACAGGCTCTGGCTCGCCTGCCCTGGAGCGATGCAGCGCGCCAGTGGCAGGCCCGGGTCATGCTGCTGCGGGAGCTGGAAGGCGAACCCTGGCCCGATGTTTCCGATGCGGCCCTGTGCAACAGCCTTGAAAGCTGGCTGGCTCCCTATCTCACGGATTGCGCGTCCCTGGGGCGCTTCAGCGCCGCCCGGCTTCAGGAAGCCCTGCGCGCGCAACTGCCCCCTCAGCTTGCGCGACGGCTGGAAAAGCAGGCCCCCTGCCGCTGGCAGGCGCCTTCGGGCGCGCAACACCCTATTGTCTACGGCGAAGAGGGAGGCCCCTGGCTGGCCGCCAGGCTTCAGGAGCTTTTCGGCTGCGAGGACGCGCCGCGCATTGCCGACGGCCGCGTAGCCCTGACCCTTCGGCTCAATTCCCCGGCCGGACGCACCTTGCAAGTCACGCGGGATCTCGCGCATTTCTGGCGTCACGGCTACCCTGCCGTGCGGGCGGAAATGCGCGGCCGTTATCCCAGGCATCCCTGGCCGGAAGATCCGCTCAGCGCCCCGGCCACAGCATTGACCAAGAAAAAACTGGCGGCCCGGGGCAAGGCGTGAAGCCCCCGGCAACAACGATGCAGGCCGCCGCACCTGCGCGGCTCGAGAGCATTTTCACTTTGAAATTGCTCTGCTGACGCGAAAGCGGCAGCCGCCGCAACGCGGCGTACATTCAGGCGAAAACCGCGTTTTTCGCCTGAATGCCACCTTTGACTTTCATAAAAAGTCAAAGGTAATCTGCTCTAGTTCAAAGTTGTCATGCCGGGAAAAACGTCGCTTTTCCCCAAATCCACGCCGCTGTCGGTGAGAGCCTTGGCACGGACCCGGAGCTTGTGTAGGCTGACGGCATGCATGCACCCTCAGTTTTTAGCTCTGAGCCGGAAAATCTGTCAAATGCCGCAGTGACGCGCGGCCCGCAGGCCGGTTTGCAGGTCGCCGGCACGGCGGATGTCTTGATACTGGGCGCAGGAGCTTCAGGGCTGATCTGCGCGCGGGAAGCCGCAGCCCGCGGTTTGCGCGTGATCCTGCTGGATCGCGCTGCCGCGCCCGGCCGCAAACTGGCTGTCAGCGGCGGCGGCAGGAGCAACTTCAGCAATCGGGAGGTCACGCCCCGGGACTATTGCTGCGGGCAACCGGATTTCTGCGGTCCGGCGCTGGCCGGATTCACCCCCGCGGACATGCTCACTCTGATCCGCGCCTGGGGCCTGCCGTTTGAGGAAAGGGAGCACGGGCAACTTTTTCTGCGCGTGCCCGCGCAAAGACTGGTGGAGGCCCTCAGCCGCGACTGCCGCCAACGCGGCTGCCGTATTGTCTGCAAGGCTCCCATCCATGCCGTTTGGCGCTCTGACCAGGGCTTCCGCGTGCAGGCCGGGAATGCCCTCTGGCAAGGCAAGGCCCTGGTGCTGGCCCTGGGCAGCCCGGCCTGGCCGCAGATCGGCGGCAGCGGCCAGGGGTACAGGCTGGCTCAAAGCCTGGGGCATACGATCATCCCGCCGCGCCCGGCGCTGGCGCCGCTGCTTCTGCCGCCCAGCGAGCCTTTGCGGAATCTGGCGGGCATCAGCCTGCCGGCGCAAATCAGCCTGCCCGCGCGTGCCGACGAGGGCCGCTTCTGGCGCGATGATCTGCTTTTTACCCATGAAGGCCTGAGCGGGCCTGCCGCGCTCAAAGCCTCACTCTTCCTGCAGAGGAATGAGCCTGTTCAGCTTGATTTTTTGCCCGGCCAAAACCTGTCCACCCTGCTGGATGCGCCCGGCGCGGGGCGTCAGACGCCCCGCGCCCTGCTGAGCCGCCTGCTGCCCCAGCGTCTCGCGGACGCAGTGCTGCCCGCGCACTCGGCCCGGCGCAAGATCGCGGAACTTTCCCGCGCCGCGCGCCGGGAAATTCAAATCCATGTGCAGGCGCGCACGGTTCTGCCGACCGGCACAGCCGGATTCAAAAAGGCGGAAGTCTGCGCAGGGGGCGTGGACACGCGGGAAATCAACCCGCACGGCATGGCCAGTCTGCGTTGCGCCCATCTTCATAGTATTGGGGAACTGCTGGATGTGACCGGGCAACTGGGCGGCTACAATCTGCATTGGGCCTGGGCCAGCGGCGTGGCCGCCGGACGCGCCGTATTGCCGGAACGCTGCGGATGATCGCCTGAACTTTTTTAGAGCGTTTTGCTCATGAAAGTAGCCAAACGCTCCAGAGCATTTTCTCTTTGAAAATGCTCTGCTGACGCGAAAGCGGCAGCCGCCGCAACGCGGCGTACATTCAGGCGAAAACCGCGTTTTTCGCCTGAATGCCACCTTTGACTTTCATAAAAAGTCAAAGGTAATCTGCTCTAATGAGGGCTGACCCTGAAAATCATTTCTGAATGACTTCTACTCTATTCTGTCACAGTAGACGTTTTCGAGAAATCGCTCCATAGCTTCGTCGGCGCGGTGGATATACTCGCGGAGCGGATAGTGCGCCCGGCAGGCCGGGCAATACATGTGAACTTCGCGACAGGAACGGGCAATATGCAGACGCGTCCCGCAGTCCGGGCAGTGCAGGCTGGTTTCCGCGTCGCGAGGGGCAAAGAAGGTCATGGCGATTCGTTCAGAGCGTGGTGAGACGGTGAAAAGGTTCTGACGACCGCAGCGCAAGCGCAGGTCACGTCAACAGGGCGCAGGCGAAATTTACTTGCGCCGTGAAACGCTCGCTCCGCCAAAAGAAAAAATCCGCACAGCCAAAGGCCTTGCGGGCTCGCCAAAACCTTAACGCCCCGCACTGGGAGGCCCCCAATGGGCCTCCCGGCGGGCATTTCAGGGCCGAAGAGGCAAGCCCTGAAAATTTGATGCGGAAGGGAACATACAGCCTGCTGACTCCTGTCGTCGCAGGGGTATGCACTCCCGACCGGTGAAAAGATAGTAGCGCAACCGCGCTTGTGCACTGACTGTTGCAGCCAAGTCTTTTTTACGTCACAGCAGTCTGCGCTGAGAGCGTTTTGCTCATAAAAGCAGCTCAACACTCCGGCAGGGCGAAGCCATGCCCGCCCGCGCACGTCAGCCGTTGGCGGCTGTGCCGCCTTGCGGATGACGACAGCAGAGACAGGCGCTAGAGCATTTTCACTTTGAAAATGCTCTGCTGACGCGAAAGCGGCAGCCGCCGCAACGCGGCGTACATTCAGGCGAAAACTGCGTTTTTCGCCTGAATGCCACCTTTGACTTTTATAAAAAGTCAAAGGTAATCTGCTCTAGTCAGCCTGCGTCCGTATGAAGGTCGGAATTTCAAAATCATCCTCATCATAGGTAAAATCTTCCTGCCCCGGGCTATGGGGGCGACGGCGGCTTTGCCCCATAGCTTCGCGCTTGAGCAGGTACGGGGGGCGATTGCTCTTCTCGTCATACCAGCGCTCCACCTCGGAGCGGCGTGTGGCGCGGGGCAGGCGCGTTTCCATTTCTTCCGGCGCGTCCGGAGCAGCCTGCACCAGATTGCCCTGCTGCGCCGCGCGCCCGGCCTGGCGGCGACGCGGCTCGGCCATGACAGCATCCGGGCCCGGCTGGCGGAAATTGGTCACCGTGGCTGCCGGCGCCGGCACGGGCTGCACGGCCTGCGGGGATTCAATGCCGGTGGCAATGACGGTAAGACGGATTTCGTCGCCCACATTGTCGTCAAAGACCACGCCGAAGATGATATTGGCGTCCTCGGGGGTCGCGTCGGCAATAATATCGCCGATCTCGGCGATTTCCTCGGCGGTGATGTCCATGGGCGCGGTGATGTTGTAGAGCACCGCCTTGGCGCTCTCCAGCGAAACGTCTTCCAGCAGCGGGCTCATGATGGCGCGCTGGGCCGCTTCGCGCGCGCGGTTTTCGCCGGAGGCCATGCCCGTGCCCATCAGCGCGAGGCCCGCTTCCGACATGGTGGTGCGCACATCGGCAAAGTCAAGATTGATCAGACCCTCGCCCACAATAACATCGGAAATGCCTTTGACGGCGTAAAAGAGCACGTCATTGGCCTTTTGCAGCATTTCGGAAAACGGGGCTTTTTTGGGCGCGAAGGCCAGCAGCCGGTCATTGGGGATGGTAATCAGGCAGTCCACATGCTGTTTGAACTCCTCCAGACCTTCTTCGGCGACGCGCTTGCGCTTGACGCCTTCAAAGCTGAAAGGCTTGGTCACCACGCCCACGGTGAGCGCGCCCATTTCCTTGGCGGCCTGGGCCACCACCGGAGCCGCGCCCGTGCCGGTGCCGCCGCCCATGCCGGCGGTCACAAAGACCATGTCCGCGTCGCCGATGGCCTCGCGGATGGCGTTGACGCTCTCCACGGCGGCTTCCCGGCCGATGGCGGGGTTGGCGCCCGCGCCCAGCCCCTTGGTCAGCTTTTCGCCCAACTGCACCTTGAAAGGCGCGTTGTTCTTGGTCAGCGCCTGCAAATCCGTGTTGGCGCAGACGAACTGCACGCCGCGCAAGCCGGAATCAATCATATTTTTTACGGCATTGCCGCCGCCGCCGCCCACACCGATGACTTTTATTTTTGCGCTTCCGGCTAAAGAAGTGTCGATATCGTCAACTATTGACTGTGCCATGGTAGCCTCTCCTGTTTTGCTGTCCCCACATGCCCGCTGAAGGTTATGATATATCCGCGAACCATTTTTTCATGCGTGAGAGCACGCCGTCAAAAACGCCGGATTCGCTGCGCGTGGTAAACTTTTTCTGCCCGGACATTTCCTTTTCGGCGCCGTAGCGCAAAAGCCCCACAGCTGTCGAAAACTTGGGGCTGTTGACCACATCCTTGAGTCCGCCCACATTGCGCGGATAGCCGATGCGCGTGGGCAGGTTGAAAATCTGCTCGCCCAGTTCCTGGCAGCCTTCCATCAATGCCGTTCCACCGGTGAGCACCACGCCCGCGCCGATCAAATCCTTATAGCCGGAACGCACCAGGGTTTGATCCACAAGATAGAGGATTTCCTCCATGCGCGGCTCGCAGATTTCCGCCAGCACCTGACGGGAAAGGCGGCGAGGTTCGCGACCGCCCACACTGGGCACTTCGATAAATTCATCGTGACGGACCATGTCCGCCAGGGCGCAGCCGTATTTGATCTTGATCTTTTCGGCAGAGGCAATGGGCGTGCGCAGGCCGAAGGCAATGTCATTGGAGAGGTTCTGGCCGCCCAGGGCCAGCACGGCCGTATGCTTGATGGCGTCATTGGCAAAAACCGCGATGTCGGTGGTGCCGCCGCCCAGATCCACGAGGGCCACGCCGATCTCCCGCTCCTCCTCGGTAAGCACGGCCTTGGCCGAAGCAAGGGATTCCAGCGCGATGTCCGAGACTTCCAACTGGCTGCGGTGGCAGGAACGCACAATGTTCTGCGCGGAGGAAACCGCGCCGGTCACGATATGCACCTTGACTTCCAGGCGCACGCCCGCCATGCCCAGCGGGTCGGCAATGCCGCGCTGGTTGTCCACGATATATTCCTGCGGGAGAATGTGAATCACTTCGCGATCCGCGGGAATGGCCACGGCCCGCGCCGCGTCCAGGGCGCGTTCCACATCCCGCTGGGCCACTTCGCCGCCCTTGACGGCAATGACCCCGTGGCTGTTGATGCCCATAATGTGGCTGCCCGCAATGCCGACATAGACCGAGTGGATCTCGCATCCGGCCATGAGCTCGGCGTCTTCCACAGCCTTGCGGATGGACTGCACGGTCTGTTCGATGTTGACGACCACGCCTTTGCGCAAGCCCGTGGAAACGCTTGTGCCGATGCCCACCACATCCACCAGGCCTGACTCCGAAAGTTCTCCGACCACGGCGCAGATCTTTGTGGTGCCGATGTCGAGGCCCACGATGAGCTCGGACTTATTCATACATTCTCCTCACGAACGCCAGTCTTGCGCCTTCAGCTGCGCGCGGCCCCATTGAGTATGACCCAGACGTTGCCGTTCACGGCGCGCGCCTCGCGCACGTTTTTCAACTCATGGCGACGGGCAAGATCTCCAAGGGTCACGCTCATCCGGGCCAGATTGCCGCTCCAGTCGTCCGTGGCGACGGAAAGGCGCATTTCACGGTCTTCCAGATACATTTCAATGCCCCTGCCCGGGCTCACGGTCACTGAAGCCACGGCTCCGGCCTCCACAGGCAGCGCGCCGCCCTGCAGGTCTTTCAGCAGCCGGGCGAGGAAGGGAACCGCCGCCTCGGCGCCGGGCTCGATGGTCAGGGTCGGCAGAGAAAGAAAATTCCTGCTCTCCACCGGGGCAATAATCTCGCCGCGCTCATTGGCGTAATACAATACCCCGTCCTTGTGCACCCAGAAGGAAGGCATGCGTTCCTTCACCTTGATCACAAATCTGTCCGGCAACAGGCGCTTGACCGAGACTTCCTGCACCCAGGGGGTCTGCCTCAGGCTTTGTTCCACCTGGGCGATGCTCACGGCCAGACTGTTGTCCCCTTCCTTGATGCCGCCGTATTGCAGCACCATGTCTCTGGAGAGGCGCACATTGCCTGTAACGTCCACATGCCTGGTGGTGAAAAAGTCGCTGGTGACGGCCTTGTCATAAAGCCAGAGCGATGTCGCGCAGACCGCGGCCAGCACCAGCACGACCGACGACAAAAGCGCGGAAAGCACCGCAAGGCTTTTCAATCCGCCAAGGCTTTTGAGCTTTTCCGAGAACCAGGAAAAAAACCGCGGCAGACGGAATTTCTGGCCCGCCCGGCCCTTTTTGCCTGATGCAGGCTCTCTGGTATATGCGTTGCGGGCTTTGCGGCCGCTCATTTTCAGGGCAAGGGGCACGGCGCTATCCTGACTTCCGGCTCAAGCGCGAACCCAAACCGTTGCCGCACGGCCTCCCGGGCCTCCTGCAGCAAAGCCAGGGCCGCTGTGGCGCTGCCTGTGCCGTCATTAATCAAAAAATTGGCGTGCAGATTTGAAAAAGCCATGCCGCCCAGCTTCTTTCCCTTGCAGCCGGCGAGCTCAAGCAGTTTTCCGGCGGGCATGTCCGGCGCGGGATTCTTAAACACGCAACCCGCGCTCCAGGCCGTCACAGGTTGTTTAGACTTTTTCTCGAAAAAGTTGTGACGCATGCGTTTACTGATGCCATCCCTTGCGGATCTGGTCAAGCTAAATGTGGCTTCCACAACCAGAAATCCCATTTTTTCTTCCGTTATATAGAGGCTGCGATAGCCGTAGTGCAGTTCACTTGCTTTGACCGGGCGGACTCTTCCTCTGCTGAATATATCTATGCATTTGATATTTTTGCAAGTTTCCGTTCCAAAGGAACCTGCGTTCATGGCCACGGCCCCCCCCACGCTGCCGGGGATGCCCACAAGACCTTCCAGACCGGAAAGGCCATGCGCGGCGCAAAAACGCAGCAATCGCGGCAAGGGCAGGCCCGCGCCCGCGCGCACCAGAACTCTGTCTTCTTCTTCCCCCACAATCTCCGGCCCGTGCAGGAAACGCGGACGCACAAGCACCAGGGGCAACTGGCCGTCGAGCGCCAGAATATTGCTGCCCGCGCCGAGAATCAGCGGCCTGCCGCCCAGAGCGCGGAGACGTTCTGGCAGGAGCGCGCAATCCGCGGCGCTCTCGAGAATCAGCTCGGCTATGGCTGTGCCGCCCAGGCGCAATGTGGTCCGCTGCGCAAGGCTGGGGGCCATGATCTCACGCATGCCCGCTCCCTTCCAGCCATGCCGGGCCAAGGCGCGTGATCGTGCCCGCGCCCAGGGTCAGCAGCACGTCGCCGCGGCGCAAGACGCCCGGCAAGGCTTGAGCCAGCGCGTCCAGGGTCTGAAAATAGCTCACCGGCGTGCTGGAAACCTGCTGTATGCCCTGGGCCAGACTTTGGCCGGAAACGCCGGGAACGGGTTTTTCGGAAGCCGCGTAGATTTCAGTCAGGAGCAGCATGTCCACGCTGTCGAACACCTTGCAGAATTCGCCGAAATGGGCCTGCGTGCGGCTGAAGCGGTGCGGCTGAAAAGCCGCCACAATGCGCCGGCCGGGGAAAACCTGACGCGCCGTAACCAGCGTGGCCGCGATTTCCGCAGGGTGATGCCCGTAATCGTCCACCACGGTCACGCCGTCTTTTTCGCCCTTGAACTCAAAGCGCCGCCCCACGCCGCCGAAGGAATTCAGGCCCGCGGCACAACGGCTGAAGCTGATATCCGCCTCCAGAGCCGCGCCGATGGCAGCCAGAGCGTTGAGAATATTGTGCCGCCCGGGCTGGGGCAGACATACTTCGCCCAGTTTTTCGCCCTCGCGCCAGACCTCGAAGCGATTCTTCAGCCCGCTTTCCAACGGCACGGCGCGCAGATGATTGCCCTCGGCAAAGCCGTAGGTCAACACAGGGCGCTTGACCCGCGGCAGCAGCGCGCGCACGCCGGGATCATCGCCGCAGACCACATTGATGCCGTAGAAAGGAACATTGTTCATGAACTGCACAAAGGCCGCATCAATGCCTTCACGACTCTTGTAGTAATCCAGATGATCCTCGTCCACATTGGTGACTACGTTGATAATCGGCAAAAGACAGAGAAAAGAGCCGTCCGATTCGTCGGCTTCGGCTATCAGGTAGTCGCCGTGGCCTAAATGCGCGTTGGTGCCGTAAGCATTGAGGCGGCCGCCGATGATCACCGTAGGGTCCAGCCCGGCGGTGTCGAAAATGGAAGCGGTCAGCGAGGTGGTCGTGGTTTTGCCGTGGGTTCCGGCAATGGCTATCCCCTGACGCAGACGCATGAGCTCGGCGAGCATTTCAGCGCGCGGGATGATCGCGATATTCCGGGCGCGGCCCTCCACCAGCTCCGGGTTGTCGTCGCTGATGGCCGTCGATCTGACCAGCACCTGCACGTCGCCCACGTTTTCGGCCGCGTGCCCCACGGCCACACGCGCGCCCAAATCGCGCAAACGGCGCACAACCGCTGAATCGCTCACGTCCGAACCCGAAATTTCATAGCCCAGATTGAGCAGCACTTCGGCAATGCCGCTCATGCCCGCGCCGCCGATGCCAATCATGTGAATGCGCCGTATCTTGCTGTTCATGTGCCACCCTTTTTACAACTAGAGCAGATTACCTTTGACTTTTTATGAAAGTCAAAGGTGGCATTCAGGCGAAAAACGCGGTTTTCGCCTGAATGTACGCCGCGTTGCGGCGGCTGCCGCTTTCGCGTCAGCAGAGCATTTTCAAAGTGAAAATGCTCTAATGTGGAGAAAGCCCCGCCTGTGCGCCGATTCGCGCATGGCCCTCAGCCTGCCTCGCTGCGCCTGAGGCGCGCTTCCTGCCTTTTTAGAGCATTGTGCTTTTGAAATTATTCAATTTCAAAAGCGGCGCTGCCATCATTTCGCCTGAAAAGCGTGGTTTTCAGGCTCATTCGGCGCGGGCGTCCGCTCCCGCGGCCGCCAGAGCGGTTGCCGTTTTCAACAGCAAACCGCTCTATCCTGAGCGTACTCCCGGCGCGTGGCCTGACATATTTGCAAGACTCCAGAAAAAATCCAGATATTCTGCGCTCATAAGGCCGCCATCTGTCATGCCGAGCGCCAACGCAGCGGCTGATTCAGGCGCGTTGCGCGGCTGCTTCTTCCAATACGGCGACTACCCGTTCTGCCGCGTCAGGCCGCGCGGCGGCCAATGCGGCGGCGGACATGCGGGCGCGACGCCCGGAATCGGCCGCGAGATCCAGCAGCAGGCGACCGAGCCCCCGCTCGCGCATCTCTGCTTCCCGTACCAGCAGAGCCGCTCCTGCCTTTTCCAGAATACGCGCGTTGGCGGTCTGATGGTCGTGAACGGCTTGCGGAAAAGGCACCAGCAGCGCGGGGAGACCGGCGGCGCACAGCTCGGCCACGGTGCTGGCCCCGGAACGGCACAGCGCCAGATCGGCCCAGGCATAGGCTCCCGCCATGTCGTCAATGAAGGCTGACACGCATGCCCCGTCATAGCCCGCCGCCAGATAGGCCGCGCGCACGCTTTCCTCGTCCCTGGAGCCGCTCTGATGGCGGATTTCCACTCCCGCGGCTTTCAGGGCCGGTAAAATTTCCGGCACAAAGACATTCAGGGCATGCGCGCCCTGCGAACCGCCCAGAATCAACAGATGCCGCGTCTCCCACTGCCGGGGCAGACGCCCGGCCGCGCTCACGGAGCGGCGCACCGGGTTGCCGGTGAGCACGCATTTTTCCGGCGCAAAGCCCCCGGTGCCGGGCAGGGAAAGGCAAATCCTTTGCGCCAGCCGGGCCAGCACCTGATTGCTTGTCCCGGCTATGGCGTTCTGCTCGTGCAAAATGCCCGGCACCCCCGCCAGACGCGCGGCAAGCATGGGCGCAAAAGCCGCGTAGCCGCCGAAGCCGGCCACGGCCCGGGGCCGGAAACGGCGCACGATGTTCAGGGCCTTGAGCACGGCCCAGCTCATGCGCGCGCCCGCGCCAACGGCCCGCAGCCCCCGCCCCAGAAAGCCGCGCACGGGCAGGCCCTCGAAAGGGATGCCCGCCTGTTGCGCCAGGCGCTCCTCCGGCCCGTATAACGAGCCCACGAAAAGCAGGCTGACGGTCGGATCGCGGCGCAACAGCTCCTCGGCCACGGCCAGAGCCGGAAAGATATGGCCGCCGGTGCCGCCGGTGGTCAGGAGGATTTTGTCCACGGGTCCGCCGTTCGTGAAAAGTTCAGGAGCAATCCCACGCAAAGCATGGTAGCCAGAAGATTACTGCCGCCGTAACTCATCAGCGGCATGGGCACGCCCTTGGGCGGGGCCACGCCCATGACCACGGCCAGATTCATCACTGCGCCCATCACCAGGATCGTGGTGAGCCCGAACGCCGTGAAACGGTCCCGCAGATTGTGCTGGCCCATGATGATTCGATAACAGCGCCAGAACAGCAGGGCAAAGAGCAGCATGACCACGGTCACGCCCACAAAGCCCAGTTCTTCGGCCAGCACGGCCATGATGAAGTCATTGTGCGCTTCCGGCAGATAAAACATCTTCTGTTTGCTGGCGCCCACGCCTACCCCGAAAAAACTGCCCGAGCCGATGGCCAGCAGGGACTGCACCAATTGGTAGCCAGTATTATGCGCGTCCTGAAAGGGGTCCAGAAAGGCCAGGAGGCGGCGCAGGCGGTACGGCGAGGCAATGGCCAGGGCCATGGCGCCCGCGCAGGCCAGGGCCAGGGAAAAGAAAAGATACACAAAGCGGGTGCCCCCGGCCACGCACATGAAAAAAAGAATCCCGGCCAGCACCACGGCGCTGCCGAAATCCGGCTGCAACAGGAGCAGAAAGCAAAACAGGCCGGTCACGGCAAAGGGCGGTATCACGCCCCGGCTGAAGGTCTTGATCAGATCCTGCTTGGCGCTCATGAAGTACGCCAGATACAGCGCCAGGGCGATTTTCACGAACTCCATGGGCTGCACCGAAATGGGCCCCACGGGAATCCAGCGCTTGGCACCGTTGATGGCCGGGGCAAAGGGCGAGAGCGTGATCAGCAGCAAAAGCAGCGCAAAAAAAAGCGCCGGGTACTGCAACCTGTACAGCCAGTGGCGCGGCAGCAAGGCCGCGGCCCAGAGCGCGATGCCACCCAGCGCGGCGAACGCCAGTTGCCGTTTGAAGAAATAGTATTTGTCGCCATTGACCTGCTCGGCCACAATGCCGCTGGCCGAGAGCACCATCACCAGGCCGATGGCCAGAATGGTGAGCATGATGGTGAAGAGCCACCAGTCAAAAGGCGCGGCAAGCTCGGCCCTGGCGGCGTTGCTCACGGCTCGGGAAAAGGAGCTGCGGCTTTTGGCCGTTTTTGGTTTTTCGGTAAAGGTGTTTTTCATGAAAGCTCACCCACGATGCGTTTGTAGTCCTCGCCTCGGGCCATGTAATTAGCGTAGAGATCGAAACTCGACGTGGCCGGAGCCAGCAGAACCACCTCCCCTTTCTGCGCTCCGGCCGCCAGATGCCGCACCGCCGCTTCCAGCGTCGGATGCCAGCTCAGGGGCACGACTCCCTGCCAGGCCTGCTCGAATTTTTCCCGGCTCGCGCCGAAGAGCGCCACTTCCGTGACTTTGGCCTTGACCAGCTCCCCAAGGGCAGCCAGATCGCCGCCTTTGAACTTGCCGCCGCAGAGCAGCCGCACAGGCCGGTCAAATGCTTCCAAAGCCACTTTGAGCGCGGAAACCGTCGTGCATTTTGAATCATTGACAAAAAGCACGCCCTTATGTTGCCGAACCGCCTCCAGGCGGTGCGGCAGGGGGGTGAAACGGGCCACGGCGCGGGACGCGTTGGCCTCGCTCACGCCGAAAAAGCGACAGGCCTGCCAGGCTGCCTCTTCATTGAAGGCATTGTGCGCGCCCAACAGGCGGCTTTGCGGAAAGCGCCCGCCCCCGCGCACCCGGACCTGCCGGGCCCTGAGGTGAAAACCGGCCGCCAATTCCTGAAGATCCTCGCCCAGCACGGCCAGATCGCCCTCGTCCTGGCAGCGGAAGAGGCGGAATTTGGCCTCGATGTATTCGGCCATATCCTTGTGGTAGTCCAGATGATTGGGCGTGATGTTCAAAAGCACGCCCACGCGCGGGCAGAACGTGGAACAGGCCTGCAACTGAAAGCTGGAAATCTCCAGCACCAGCACGTCCGCCTTGCGGCCGGAAAGCACATACTCCGAGAGGGGCGTGCCGATATTGCCGCCCAGAAAAACCGTATAGCCCTGGGCCTGAAGCATGGCGGCCGCCAGAGAGACCGTGGTGGTTTTGCCGCTGGTGCCGGTAACGGCCAGCACCGGCTCAGTATCCAGACAACGCCAGGCCAGTTCCATTTCCGCCAGCACTTCCGGCCCGTTCTCGCCGGTCGGCCGCACCAGGCCGCTCAGCGTGGCCACGGGCATGCCCGGGCTGGGCACCACAAAGGCCGCGTGCTCGAACTGTTCCGGCCGGTGCTCGCCCAGCTGCACCTCCACGCCGAGTTTTTGCAAGGCGGCGGCCTGTTCCCCTGACAGCGCGTCGCTGCGGCGGTCCAGCAGGCGCACGCGCGCGCCTTCCCGGCGCAAAAGCCGCGCCGCGGCCAGGCCCGAGCGGCCCGCGCCGACAACGATTGCCAGTTCACCGGCAGCTATGCGTCTGCCGCGAGTTTTTTCCAAGGCCATGCGTCATCTCCTCAGCGCAACTTCAACACGGAAAGAGCCACAAGCCCCAATAAAATGGAAGTAATCCAGAAGCGGATGATAATTTTGGATTCCGGCACGCCCTTCAGCTCGAAATGATGGTGCAGCGGGGCCATGCGAAAAATGCGTTTGCCGCCGGTCCAGCGAAAGTAGCCCACCTGAAGGATCACGGACAGCGTCTCGGCCACGAAAAGCCCGCCCACAACGGCCAATACCAATTCCTGCTTGCAGAGCAGGGCCAGATAGCCCAGCGCGCCCCCGATGGAGAGCGAACCCACGTCGCCCATGAAAACCTGCGCCGGATACGCGTTGAACCATAAAAATCCCAGACCCGCGCCCACCAGGGCCGCGCAGAAAACCGTCACCTCGCCCACGCCGGAAATGTAAGGCACCAGCAGATAGCCGGCAAAGCGCGCATTGCCGGTGATATAAATGAAAATGGAAAAAACCGCGCAGGCCACAATGGACGGCCCGATGGCCAGGCCGTCGAGGCCGTCGGTCAGGTTGACGGCGTTGGAGGCGGCCACCATCACGAATATGCCGAAAGGAATATACAGCCACCCCAGATCCGGGCTCCATTCCTTAAAAAAGGGAATTGTCAGCCTGCTGCTGTAATCCGGGTTCAAAGCCAAAAACCACACGGCAATGAAAGCCACCAGAATTTGCCCGGCCAGCTTCGCCTTGCCGGAAATGCCCCGGTTCTGGTGGTGGCGCAGCTTGGCAAGATCATCCCAGAGCCCCACTGCCCCGAAGCCGACAAAAACGCACATGGTCTGCCAGACATAGGGATTGGTCAGATCCGCCCAGAGCAGAAGGCTGATGCCGAGGCTCGCCAGCATGAGCAGCCCGCCCATGGTCGGCGTGCCCGCCTTGGCCGCGTGCGCGACAACATCCTCATGGATATACTGGCCGCATTTCAGACGGCGCAGCCAGGCGATGAAGCGCGGCCCGATCAAAATGGAAATGACCAGAGCCGTGATCAGCGCGGCCAGAGATCGAAAGGAAATATAACGGAAGACGTTGAAAAGCGTCCACTCTGAAGCCAGGGGAGCCAGAATGTTATAAAACATGCCCGCTCTCCCCTTGTCGCTGGCTCTGCGCTTCTTGTGCCGCCGCAGTGGCGTGGCAGTCTCGCAAAGCCGCCAGCAAGTCCTCCAGACGGTTGCAGCGTGAACCTTTGAAGAGCAGCACGCCGCCACGATCCTGCTCCGGCCTGGTGCCGCGCAGGAAAGCTTTCCAGGCGGCAATGAATGTTTCCACACCATCCACGGGCCAGTAAGGACCGCCGTAGCCGCCGCGCGCAAGCCCGGCGCGCATTTCCCGGGCATGGCCGCCTTTCCAGATCACGGCAGCCGGCTTGAGCCTTGCCAGATGCCGCCCCAATTGCTCATGCAGGGCGTCCGCGGCTTCGCCCAATTCCCCCATTTCACCCAGTACCGCCACAAATACCCGACCGCGGGCCTGATCGGCGGCGGCCTCCAGCATCCGGCGCATGGACAGGGGATTGGCGTTGTAGGTGTCGTCAATAAGCTCCCAGGCGCCGAGACGGCTTTGACTGAAACGTTGCGGCGGCAAAGCGGCGCGGGCGAAGCCCTCTGCAATCTCCCCGGGCGAAAGGCCCAGAAGGTGCGCCGCGGCGGCGGCCGCAATGCTGTTTTCCGTGCCGTATTCGCCCCGGAACGGCGCAAGAACTTCGCATGTCTCGCCGTTCAGCCAGAGACGATAGATTCCGCGCGCCGCGCCCTGGCTCTCTGGCGCCGGCCCCACATAGGCGGCGCGGTATTCCACGGCCTTGCCCGCGGCACTGAAAAAACGCAATGGCGCGCCTGAGGCCCTGGCCTCGCGCACCAGATCGGGATAATCCGCGCTGACCAGGCCAAGGCCGCGCGGCGCGAGATGCGCCAACAGGCGGGCCTTGTGCCAGGCCACGCCCTTTTTGCCCAGGCCTGCGGTATGCCCGGCCCCCACATTGAGAATCACGGCCAGGTCGGGGCGCAGCACCGGGGCCAGCTCATCCATGTCGCCTTCCCGGCTGATCCCGGCCTCCATGACCCAAAAAGCCTCATTCCCTTCAGCGGCCAGCACGGAACAGGGCATGCCGATCTGATTATTGCGGTTCATGGCGTTGCGCGCTGTCCTGCCGCGCGTTGAAAGCACCTGGGCCAGCGTTTCCTTGAGCGTGGTCTTGCCCGCCGTGCCGGTGACGGCCACCACCCTGGCCGTGGTCCTGCCGCGCCAGAGCGCTGCGATTTGCCCCAAGGCCTTCACCGTGTCCGGCACAAGCAGCACGGGCAGGCCCGCGCCCGGGAGCGGCCGCGAGGCCAGGAGCGCAACCGCGCCCCGTTCCCGCGCCATGCCCGCGAAGTCATGCCCGTCCGCGCGCTCGCCCGGCAGGCAGACAAAGAGCGCGCCCGGCGTGACTTCCCGGCTGTCCGTAACCACGGAAGTCACCCAAAAATCATCAGGCAGCGCCGCATGGCCCAAATGGGCCGCTATTTCATTATAACTCAAGCGCACTGCAACAACTCCCGCACCACTTCCTGATCGCTGTAGTGGTGTTTGACACCCCGGATGAGCTGATAGTTCTCGTGGCCCTTGCCCGCAATCAGCAAGGCATCGTTCCTGCCCAGCATCTCCAGGGCCCTGGCAGTGGCCGTCCGGCGGTCAACCTCCACCAGGACGTGGCGCGCTTCTTTCAGGCCCGGCAGCACATCCTGCAAAATGGCTTCAGGCTCCTCAAAGCGGGGATTGTCCGAGGTGAGCACGGCCACATCCGCATAGCGCGCCACGGCTTCGCCCATCAGCGGGCGCTTGCCGCGATCGCGGTTGCCGCCGCAGCCGAAGACAGTGACGATCCGCGCAAAACCGGCTCCGCGCAAGGCCTTGAGCACATTGACCAGCGCATCCGGCGTATGCGCGTAGTCCACAAAAACATTGAGGCCACGGGGATTCTCCACCCGCTCCAGGCGGCCGCAGACGCCGGTAAAGCTCTCCAGCGCCTTGAACTGCGCCGGCTCCAGCCCCATCTCCAGGGCCAGGGCCTGCACGGCCAGCAGGTTGGAGGCATTGAACGCTCCGACCAGAGGCGAGCGCAATTCCCAGCTCTGAGGGCCAAGGCTCATGCGTAAATGGCAGCCGTCCGTGCCCGCAGAAAGGAGCTCGCCCCAGAGATGCCGACGGTTGGGCGCGCCTTTTTGCAGGCCAAAAGAAAGGGCGCGCGGGCAAAGTTCCAACAGGCGGCGGCCCCAGGGATCGTCGGCATTCACGGCCATGAGCTTGTCGTGCCGCGGCAGCTCCAGGAAGAGCCTGGCCTTGGTCTTGAAATAGCTTTCCATATCCTTGTGAAAATCAAGATGATCCTGCGTCAGATTGCTGAAGGCCGCGCCCGCGAAAGGCACCCCGCAGACGCGCTGCTGGTCGATGGCGTGCGAGGAAACCTCCATGACGACCACGTCCACCCCGGCTTCAGCCATTTGGGCCAGCATGGAATGCACCCGCAAGGGGCCGGGCGTGGTCAGGGGCGCGCTTTCCTCGTGGCCGGGCCAGCGGTAGCTCACAGTGCCCATGACGCCGACCTTGTGCCCTGCCTCACGGAACAGGCGCTCCAACAGATACGTGCTGGTCGTCTTGCCGTTGGTGCCGGTAACGCCCAGGACTCGGAGATTCAGCTCGTCTGTGCGCCAGCGGGCCTGGGCCAGCCGCCAGAGCGCCTCGCGCGGGTTCTCATGCTGCACGACGCGGCAGCCGCGGGCTTGAGCCGCCGCGCTTTCCGCTGTGCCCGGACGGCAGACAATGACGCCTGCCCCGGCTTCCGCAGCCGCGGGAATAAAGCGCGAACCGTCCTCGGCAACGCCGGGAACAGCCACAAAAATATCCCCGGGCCTGACCTCGCGCGAGTCGTCGCGCACTTCTGCGGCGCTGTCTCCGTTGGGGCCGCCACAGCGGCAGGTTTCCAGAAGAGCCGCAAATTCCCGCTGCATAGTTACCTCACAAATCTTGCCGCAAGTTGTCCCGAACCCCGGCAGAGCCGCTTCAGGCCGAGGTCAGGTTCAAGCATAGTAGATCATATTGCTTTTAAAACGCTCTATCTCTCCGAGAGCCATAAAATACAGGCCGCGCCTTGCCCTTGCGCGGGCCAGGCCGCGCCGGGCGGCGGGCTCTGGCGCACCACCCTGCTGCCCGAGCCCTTGAGCTCCGGCACAACGCCCGCGCGCGCGAACAGCTCTACAGCATTACGCACGGATTTGCCCTGCACGTCCGGCACCTTGTCGGAGGCTTTGGCCAGATGGCCGGGCAACTGCATGCCCGAATCGCGCCGGGGCGCGTGCGCCACCTGGGCCAGATACGGCGTCTCCAACGCGGAAACCTTGAGGCCGCGCCGCCGCGCGCCGGAGGCGAGCGCGCCCTTGCCGCTTTCGTCAACGTGCCTTTCCGCCAAAATGCCGCTATAGATCAAGGCGCGACCCGCGATTTCACGAAAGACCGGCGCGGCCACCACGCCGCCGAACTGATTGCGCGAGGGCTCGTCCACCATGACCAGAACCAGATAGCGAGGCCTGTCTGCGGGCAAAAAGCCCACGAACGACGCCAGGCGCTTGTTGCCGTACGTGCCGGCCCTGTGATCCGCTTTCTGGGCAGTGCCTGTCTTGCCTGCCACTTCCACGCCCTCAATGCGCGCGCGCTTGCCCGTGCCGTCTTTTTCCTCAACCACATCCCGCATCATCTTCATGACCTGGCGCGCCGTCTGTTCGGTAAAGACCCGTTGGCGCGGCTCTTCCACGCTGCCGTCTTCCCTGATCAGCCGTAACGGCTTGTAGACGCCCTCGTTCAGCAACGTCAGGTAGCCCTGGGCCATTTGCAGGCCCGTGACGGAAATACTCTGCCCAAAGGAAGTGGACATGATGTCCACTTCGCTCCAGTCGCGCGGCATGCGCAAAATGCCGCGGCTTTCCGCAACAGGCACGCTGGTGCGCTCGCCAAAGCCAAGGGCATGCAGATATTTGTAAAACGTGGGCGCGCCCAGCGCGAGACCGATCTTGGCCATGCCGATATTGGAGGAGTACCGCAGCACTTTGTTTGCGGGCAGTACCCCCTGATTGGACGTATCGCGGATGATGAAGTTTTTGGTTTCCCATTTGCCGCGTTCGCAGTTGATGGGCGTCGTGCTCGTGATTTTGCGCTCTTGCAGGGCGGCAGCCATGACAAAGGGCTTGAAGGTGGAACCGGGCTCAAGCGCGTCGGCGGCCAGCCGGTTGCGGTAGATCAAGGGGCTTGATTCCCGATATGTATTGGGATTGAAAAAAGGATACTGCGCCCAGGCCAGGATCTCGCCTGTGGGCACGTCCACGACCAGAGCGCCGCTCCAGCGCGCGTCATGCTCCCGAGCGGCGCGGGCCACTGCTTCTTCGGCAATGAATTGCATCTGCACGTCGATGGTCAGGGTCAGATCCTGGCCGCGCGGCTCCGACTGACCCTCCTCATGCAGGTAAAAACGACGCCCCATGGCGTCGCGCTGCACGATCTGGCGGGTGGGAATGCACCCCAGACGCGCTTCCAGGGCGCGCTCTATGCCTTCAAGGCCCTTGTCGTCCAGGCCCACAAAGCCCAAAAGCTGCCCGGCCATGTGCTTGAACGGATAGACGCGGTCATATTCCTTGCTCAGGCCGATGCCCGCCAGATTGGCCTTGCGCACGGCCTGGGCCGTGTAATCGTCAACCTTGCGCTTGAGCCAGACAAAACGGCGATTCGTTTTTGAAAGATCGTCATACAGCTTTTGCGGCTCCATGCCCAGGATCGGCCCCAGGGTATTGGCCATCACCAAAAAATCCTCGACTTCCTGAGGCTTGACATACACAGAGCGGGCCTCCACGCTGCGGGCCAGCACCTGCCCGTTGCGATCATAGATCATGCCGCGGCGGCCTGTAACCAGTTCGGAAGCCATGTGCTGACGGTGCGCGCGATCCGCCAGACGCGGCCCCTCGATCATCTGCAGATACCAGGCCCGGCCCCAGAGACCGGCCCAAAGCAGACAGAAAATGCCGACAACCACATTGATCCGGAAGCGCGCCCAGTCGACCCCGGCAAAGCTTGCGGCAAGGCCGGGCCGGGAGTTCCTGCCGTTTTTGGCGCGCAGAATGCGGCTGCCGCGCGGGGACGTGTCGCGCTTTACGGCCGGGTTCGGGCGGTTGCGGTTGCGTTTGCTGAACTTGAACATCTTTCCCCCGATAACGGGATCGCTTTGTATTCGAGCCGTCTGCGACGGCTTTTTTTCAGACTGTTTCGGCTCCCTGCGCGGCGGGCGGACGCGCTCCTGCCCAAAGCCGGGGCAGCCGTCTTTTTTTTGCGCGAAAACCCGGCTCCTGGAGCGGGCAAGGAGCTGTTTTCAACCTCCGGCGCCAGCTTCAGGAGCTTGTTTCTGCAAGGAGAGCGTTTTGCTACTGAAATGAGCTCAACGCCCTACTGTATTTCCATGCGCCGCACCTGACCGGGCCTGGGCTCGCGCATGCCGAATTCCTCTGCCCTGCGGCGCAGCTCATACGGAGAGAGCAGCCGCTCGCGCTCCACTTGCAGCTTTGCGCGCAGATCCCGGCGTTCGCGCAGTTCGTTCTGCGCAATATTGATGAAATATGTGGTATCCATGCGTTCAATATTGCTCCAGACAAGCACAAGGCCCATGACCATGCAGGCCATCAGCCCCAAAGCCAGAACAAGCAGCCAGCCCCTGCCGCCCCGCGTTTTAGGCGGGACGCTCTTTTTCATGAGACGGCCTCGGCTGTTTTTTCCGCGGCCCGCAGCTTGGCGCTGCTCGCGCGCGGATTCACGGCCAGTTCATCAGCCCCGGCCTGCACCGGTTTTTTGTACAAAATGCGCACTTCCGGCTGATGCCCGCAGATGCAGACCGGCACATGCCGGGGGCAGCGGCAGCCTTCGGCCCAATGACGCATGGCCAGCTTGACCATGCGGTCCTCCAGCGAATGAAAGGAAATCACGACCAGACGCCCGCCGATGGGCAGCCGGGCCAGAATCTGCGACAGAAAACGATCCAGCTCCCCCAACTCGTCATTGACCGCCATGCGCAGCGCCTGAAACGTGCGCGTGGCCGGATGACGTCTGGCCTTGGCCCGCCAGGCGGCCGGATAGGCTTTTTCCACCAGCGCGGCCAGTTCCGCCGTGCTGTCGATGGGAGCCTTCTGCCGGGCTTCCACAAGAGCGCGGGCGATACGCCCGGCCTGCGGCTCCTCGCCCAACGTGGCTATGCACTCCTTGAGCCGGGCGAAACTCTCGCGGTTGACCCAATGCCAGGCCGACAATTCCCCGGAATGCCGATCCATGCGCATATCCAGCGGGCCGTCGCCGTAAAAACTGAAGCCGCGCTCCTTTTCGTCGATTTGCAGAGATGAAACGCCGATATCCAAAAGCGCGCCGTCAACCTTGTCCCAACCGAGTTCGGCCAGAGCTCCGAGAAAACGGCTGTAGCGGCAGTGGAAAAAATGCGCGCGGCCACCGTACGGGCGCAGTCGCTCGCGGGCCAGCGCCAGGGCTTGCGCGTCGCGATCCAGGCCGCAGATCTCGGAGCCCGGCGCGGCGGCAAGCAGCGCCGCGGCATGCCCGCCCAGGCCCAGCGTGCCGTCAAGATAACGGCCGCCGGGTTTTGGAGCCAGCGCGCGCAGCGTCTCGGCGAGGAGCACGGGCACATGACGCTGTGCCGCGCTCTGCCCGCTCCCGGCCATCACTTCCGCCATGGGGCTCGACCTTTTGAGCAATTTCCGATTGTCATTGCGTATCCGATTTCACCCAGAATCTTCTGAAACAACGTTTTTTCCCGGAATCCACACTGCGATGCGAGCCAACGCTCCGCCCTCGCGGGCAGACAGAGCATCCCAGCATAAAAGCATCCGGAACTCACAGCGAAATATCCACGCCGCTGGCCGCAAGCTCTTCGGAGACATCCTCAAGCTGCAGTTCATCGAAGCGTTTTTGATCCCATATTTCAAACTTGTTGAGCATGCCCACCAGCATGACGTCCTTCTGCAAGCCAGCCTCGCGCATCAGAGATTGCGGAATGCGCACCCGGCCCTGCGGATCGGGAATCAACTCCTGCGCCAGCCCCATGATTTTGGTTTTGAAGTGCGAAAGCCTGGGCGACGGAATGCGGATGCGGCCCAACTGCTCGGTGACGGCTTCCCACTCAGCGGGCAGATAGGCCGTCAGGCGGCCGTAAAAACAGGTCAGCCAGAAAGCGCCCGCGCCTTCACCATCCCCTCCCCCTGCGCAGAGGGCCTCGCGGTATTCCGGAGGCAACATCAACCGCCCCTTGGCATCAAGGCTGCGGGAAAGGCTTTTGGTGAAGAGCTTTTGCACGATTTACCACTTTTTTACTGATTCTTACCACTTTTTCCCACTTATGCCCCAAGCCCAACAGGGTGTCAAGCCGACCAGCTCCCGAGCCCTGGCAGCGGCATCTAAAAATATTCAAAAATATCAATATATTAAAATGACAGACAGTAAGAACCGCGGCCAGAGCGGCTGTGCCTGTTTGCCTGCCGCGCATGACGGAGAAAGAGCATCGTTAGAGCATTTTTTGATTGAAAATATTCATTTTCAATCACTTCGCCGCCATCATTTCGCGTCCAGAACGCGGTCTGGACGCTCATTCGGCGCGGGCGCCAGCTAACGCTGTCGCCAGAGCGTTTAGCTAATTTCATTAGCAAAACGCTCTAAGCCGCACTTTGCCCCGCGCGGCATGCGGCTTCGGGCGATGCTGTCGCATCGTCGCCAGGGCTGCCGCATACGATGCGTCTGCCCTGGGTATTTTGGCCGGATGCCTTGACAATGCCGCTGAAAACCAAGATGATTTATCCTGCCCGGCCTTTTGAGCGAAGTTTTTTCCGCGCACGCCCAGCGGGTCGCCAACAAGAAGGAATCGCCATGAAAACAAAGATTGTCGCCACCATCGGCCCGGCTTCCAACAGCAAGGAAAAACTTTTGGCTCTGGCTGAGGCCGGCGTCAGTGTCTTCCGGCTCAATTTTTCTCATGGTGGAGCTTCAGATTTTGTAAATATCATCAAATATATACGCGAAGTTGAGCAAGAGCTCGGGCGTCCCATCACGATCATGCAGGATCTTTCCGGCCCTAAAATCCGCCTGGGCGTGGTGCCGGAAAACACCATCCAGGTCAGCAAGGGCATGCGCCTGCTGCTCGGTCCCAGCGCCCGGCGCGTGGAGGAACTGCCCTACCTGCCCTTTGACCATGACGTCATTCTGGAAAGTCTGGAACCCGGAGATCGCATGGTGCTGGCCGATGGCGGCCTGCAGTTCATAGTGCGGGAGCGCCGCTCCGACGGTCTTGTGCTCCTGGAGGCCGACAACGCCGGGCTGGTTACCTCGCGCAAGGGCCTGGCGCTGCCCGGCAAAGCCACCAAAGTGCGCGCCCTGACCGACAAGGACAAGAAAGACCTGGCCGACGGCCTGCAACTGGGAGTGGACGCTGTGGCGATCTCCTATGTGCAGACGGCTGACGACGTGCGGGAAGCCAAGGCGCTGATTGCCGCCGCCGGGCGTCGTGTGCCGGTGGTGGTCAAACTTGAGCGTCAGAGCGCCGTGGACAATCTGGCTGAAATTCTGCAAGAGACGGATATCGTCATGGTGGCCCGCGGCGATCTCGGCGTGGAATGCCCCCTGCCCCAGCTCCCGGCTCTGCAGAAACGGATCATCAGCGCCTGCAACAAGGCTTCCAAACCGGTCATCGTGGCCACGCAGATGCTGCTTTCAATGGTCAACAGCCCCGCGCCCACCCGCGCGGAAACCACGGACGTGGCCAATGCCGTGCTGGACGGGGCCGATTGCGTGATGCTTTCCGAAGAGACTGCCATGGGCAACTTTCCTGTGGAAACCGTCCGCTATATGCGGCGAATCACGGATGAAGCCGAAAAGCTGCTGCTGGTCAACCGCAAGCTGGAAGAGCCGGACGGCGACAAGGGCATCCCGGAATTTCTGGCGTATTCAGCCTGCCTGCTGGCCGACAAGGCCCAGGCCCAGGCCATTGTCTCGCACAGCCTTTCCGGCGGTTCGGCCCGCCAGGTTTCCGCGCGCAGGCCGCCGCAACGCATCTATGCCCTGACGCCAGATCCCGTGACGATCAAGGCTCTCAATTTCGTCTGGGGCGTGGAGCCCATTTTTGTGGACAAACCCGAAGCCGAGCCGAGCCACCTGAACAGGGCCGAGAACTTCATCCATGCGAGTCCTGACTTCAAGGCCAACGACTGCGCCGTGATCACCGCGGGCCAGCTCAAAGGCTCCTCGGCCACGCCGCGCGGCACCAACCTCGTCAAAATCTACTGGAAATAAGTTATGGCCGTTGAAGCCCGGACAGCTCGCGAGATTCCTCACAACATCAATGAGGAATACTATCAAATCAACAGTGAAATTCTGGCGAGTTTTCCCAAATATCGGCCGCCGGTGGATCTCTTCTGCTTCCGCGAGGATATCAAGGTGCTTGCGCCCTACTCCAAAAAGGGCGTGCGACTGAGCAACGAGCAGGTGGATGAGGTGGCCCGGCTTTGCGCGGAGGGCAATCTTTTCGTGTCGCGCTCCGATCATTCCGTGTATTCCCGGCACATCGTCAAACAGCTTGATCTGGTGCTTCAGGACAACAATCTCAAGGAATCGGAAATCGCGGACATCTGCATCCGCGCACTGGCTCTGCGCTATACGGATTTCAACGCTCAACCGGTCAAGTCGGTGTTTGAGCCGCTTTACCGCGACGTCATGGTGGTCACAGAGTACATCTGGGAAGACAAACACCGTATCAATGCCTTGATGCGCCGGCTTTTTCGCAAGCACCAGCCGGCCCGGCATGCCCTCAACACCATGTCCGTGGGCCTCTGGCTCTGGCTTCAGATTGTCTCCGACTTCCGCCGCAAGGATCTGGACCGCATGGCGCTCGCCCTTTTGCTGCATGACGTGGGCATGAGCAAGGTTCCGGCCTTTGTGCTCAACAAGCAGGGGCCTCTCAAGCCCGAAGAGTGGGAAAAGGTGCTTTTGCATCCCATGGTCGGCGTAAAGCTGATGCAAAAAACGGATATTGCCTTTGAAGAGCTGTTGCGCGCCAGCTTTGAGCATCATGAGCGCATGGACGGCTCAGGCTACCCGCAAAAGCTCAAAGGCAGCCAGATCAGCCGCGTAGGGCGGATCACGGCCATTGCCGATTCCTTTTCAGCCATGATCTGCGAAAAATCGTACGGCCAGACGCGAGAGCCGCTGGAGGCCGCAAAAAATCTGGCTGCCGACGCCCAGCGCTACGATCCGGAATTGACCAAACTCCTCATGTCAGCCTTTGCCACTGACGGCTTCGGACAATTTGTGGACATGGATAAAAATGTAGACGAGCCGCTGTAGAGGGCCACGCAGGCCCAGTCCACAGCCGGAACGGATTTTTACAGGCTGTTTGCCAGATTCCGGTCGTATGCCGGAGATTGCATCAGACAAAGAAAATGCCGCGCAAGCGGCATTTTTACATGACGGCGCAACCAAGGCGCAACGCCCCGGCATTGAGATTAGAGCGTTTTGCTTTTGAAACGCTCTAGAGCAATTTCACTTTGAAATTGCTCTGGCGACCGCGGGAGCGGACGCCCGCGCCGAATGAGCGTCCAGACCGCGTTCTGGACGCGAAATGATGGCAGCGCCGCTTTTGAAATTGAATAATTTCAAAAGCAAAATGCTCTAGAGCAGATTACCTTTGACTTTTTATGAAAGTCAAAGGTGGCATTCAGGCGAAAAACGCGGTTTTCGCCTGAATGTACGCCGCGTTGCGGCGGCTGCCGCTTGCGCGTCAGCAGAGCATTTTCAAAGAGAAAATGCTCTAAAGAAAAAGCTCCGGCTCCTTGCGCGCCCCGCACTTGCTTTCGAGCATGGCCCGGATTTGCGCGATTCTTTCATCGTCAAAATACTTGATCCCTTCAGGGCAGGATTTAACGCAGGCAAAGCAACAGATGCAGCCCTGGCTCACCAGACGGGGATTGTGGGCGCTGATCACGCCCATGGGACAGCTCGCAACGCAGAGCATGCACTCGGTACAGCCCTCGCCGGTTTTGGGACTCACGGGCGCGGTCGGGCCCCGCTCCTTGTAGGGCCGTTGCCCTTTCACCGTGACTGGCGCGGGATTGCCCCGGGCAATCTTCTCGGCAGCGGCGCGGGCAAAGTCAGCCACGCGCTGCATATCAGCGTCATCAGGGCGGCCGGTTCCCACCTTGGGCGTGAGGGAGTGCTCAGCAATAAAAGCCGCGGCCGCAATGACTTTGAAGCCGCGCCGCGTGAGCAGATCCCCTGCTTCCAGCAAAGCGTCGTCGTAATGGCGGTTGCCATAAACCGCGACCACGACCGCGCATGCTCCCTGGCCTTCAAGATCAGCCAAAAGAGCTTCCAGGACTTGCGGCACTCTTCCGCCGTACACCGGAAAAGCCAGCACCAGCGCGTCGTCAGGCCCACAGGGCTTGCTCTGCACTCTGCCCTCAGGCAGCGTCACATCGTGAACTTCCTTTTTGGCCCCCAGGGCCGCGGCCAGCGTGTCGGCAATGGCCAGGGCGATTTTTCTGCTGCTGTGCGTGGGGCTGAAAAAGAGCGTGCGGATTGTGCGAGTCATGATTTTCTCCTGAAAATGCCTGCCCCTGACCAAAGCTGTGGGGACAGACGCCGGCAAAAGACAAGCGGGCCGGAAAATCCGGCCCGTTGCGATTTTTACCCGGCCATATTCTGCGTCTGTGCCGGGAGTGCACACGCGCCTCGATCTTACCAGTGGTAATTTTTATCCTGCTGGTTGCCGATAATGCCGCCGGCCAGCGCGCCGACGCCTGCGCCGGCCAGCGCGCCCCAACCGGCATATCCGCCGGAAATGGCGGCAATACCGGCCCCGCCCAAAGCGCCCAGGGCCGCGCCGCTGGCAACGCCCTGCTGCGTGCGGCTCATATTGGTGCATCCCATGCCGCCGGCAAACATGACGGCCAACAGGCCTGCAATCAAAACTTTCTTCATGGCTTTTCTCCTGAAAAAATCACGGGCTTTCGCCGGATCTGCAAGACAACGACAATGCCTACTTCGCGGCAGCCAGCCGCGGCATGATCAACTCATGCCAAATGACGCTCATGACCGGACGGTCAAGACTTTGAGGGTTGGCCTTATACCAGTTGTCCACCATCTTGACGATTTCCGCGCGGCTGACGTTCTTAAAGGCCTTCATCCAGCCTCTTTCAAAAGGGGAGACGCAGTATACCGGGCGTTTGCCGGCCTTGGCGGCCTTTTCCGTGATTTGCGTATTGACGAAATATTCGACAGTGATGGCCGACTCTACCCCGAAAAGATACGCGGTCTTGTCGGACTCGCGGGTCTCTACCCAGACTTTGCCGGTAAACTGATCCACGGGATTGCCCTGTGGGTGGCCCTTTTCCGCAGCCTGAACGCTGATGCCGGCCAAGGCCAGAACCAGAGCCAGGCCAAGGCTCAAAACTGACTTTTTCACTGAAAGCTCCTTAATGTTGAGGTCATGGCGGCCCTGCCTTTTATCACGCCATTCTGCCAGCCGAAACCAGGAGGCAAAGGCATGCCGGGCCGGCCATTAGAGCATTTTGCTTTTGAAATTATTCAATTTCAAAAGCGGCGCTGCCATCATTTCGCGTCCAGAACGCGGTCTGGACGCTCATTCGGCGCGGGCGTCCGCTCCCGCGGCCGCCAGAGCGTTTAGCTAATTTTATTAGCAAAACGCTCTAGAGCATTTTGCTTTTGAAATGATTCAATTTCAAAAGCGGCGCTGCCATCATTTCGCGTCCGTGCTTCAGCCGTTGCGACGAAGGAAGCTACGGATGAAGCTTTGAAAACAAGACATTTGCTGCAAGCCCGGGCCCTCAATGTTTGCAGGGGGGCTTTGGCGACCTGCCCTGAGCCTCAGTATATCCTCAAAAACGAGGCCATATCAAGACATTTCCCGCCGTGAGCCTCAGATGCGCGCGGCCCTGGCGATCGTTTCCCGAAAGCGGGTAAAGAGATAGTCGCCGTCTCGCGGGCCTGCCGCGGCTTCAGGGTGGTATTGAAGGCTCATGACCGGCAGGCGCTTGTGGCGCAAGCCCTCCAGGGTATGATCATTAAGATTGACGTGAGTGGCCTCCACATCGGGCGTTTCCTCCAGCACCACATGAAAACCGTGATTCTGGGAAGAGATTTCAATGCGTCCGGTGGTCAGATCCTTGACCGGATGATTGCAGCCGTGATGCCCGAACTTGAGCTTTTCCGTGCGAGCGCCCAGGGCGTGGCCGATGAGCTGATGCCCGAGGCAGATGCCCGTGACCGGGAATGCCTGAATCAATTCCCGCACCAGAGCGATCTCCCTGGTCAGCGTGGCCGGATCGCCGGGCCCGTTGGAGAGAAAAACTCCCTGCGCGCCGCTGGCCCTGGCCATCTGCACGCTGAAGTCCGGCGGCACGGCCAGCGGCTCGAAGCCCGCCTCGCACAAGCGCCGCAAAATATTCCACTTGATGCCGAAATCATAGACCAGCAGGCGCAGCCCCGTCCCCCTCCAGGCATACGCGCCGTCAGCGCTGAAAACGGCCTTTTGCGGGGCGTTCTCATACCAGGCGTACGGCTCCCTGGCCGCCACAAAAGGCGCCAGGTTCCGGCCCTGCATGGTGGGCAGGGCCAGAGCCTTCTCGCGCAGCGCGCGCGGATCGAGCTCCCGGGTGGAAATAACGCCGCGCATGGCGCCGTTGATGCGCAAATGGCGGGTCAGGGCGCGGGTATCCAGCCCTTCCATGCCCGGCTTCTCGTGGCGCTTCAGAAAAGCGGGCAGGGACATGGTTGCCCGCCAGTTGGAGGGCTTTTTGCAGCACTCCTTGACCAGCAGGGCCGCGGCATGCACCCCGGCGGACTCCATATCCTCGCGGCAAATCCCGTAATTGCCGATGAGCGGATAGGTCATGCAGACCATCTGCCCGTAGTAGGAAGGGTCGGTGAGCACTTCCTGATAGCCGGTCATGCCCGTGGTAAAAATCACTTCCCCGCCGGTTTCAAACTCGCCGGTAAAGGATTTGCCTTCCAGAGTGAAACCGTCTTCCAGCACCAGCAATGCTTTCATAAACTACCCCCGCGCTTCCCGCGCGTAGTATTCCTGCAATGTTTCCACATGAATTTCGTCCCGACGCGAGCCGATGGCTCTGGCCGTGGCCCTGGCGGCGGCGATGGTGGTGCAGTACGGCGTCTTGTAGGTCAGGGCCGCGCGACGGATGGCCTTGGAATCCCTGGCCGTGGGCTTGCCCGAGGCCGTGTTGATGACCAGGGCCACCTCATGATTGATCAGCAGATCCACGATATTGGGCCGCCCCTCATAGACCTTGCGCACTTCCTCCACCTTGAGGCCATGCTTGCGCAACACGGCGGCCGTGCCGCGCGTAGCCAGAAGCTCGAAGCCCAGTTTGGCGAACATGGACGCCACTTCGGGCAGAAAAGGCTTGTCCCGGTCATTGACCGAAAGAAAGATCTTGCCCGCCTGGGGCAGGACCTGGCCCGCGCCCAACTGGCTTTTGAGAAAGGCCTCGCCGAAATCGGAGCCCATGCCCATGACTTCGCCGGTGGAATGCATTTCCGGCCCCAGGATGACATCCACGCCCGGAAAACGATGAAACGGCATGACCGCTTCCTTCACGCAGACAAAGCCGCCCTTGCGCATGCTCCAGGGGTCCAGCTCGTCCAGGCTCTTGCCCAGCATGACCTGGGTGGCCAGATACGGCAGGGGCACGCCCGTGGCCTTGGAAACAAAGGGCGCGGTGCGCGAGGCGCGCGGGTTGACTTCCAGAATGTAAATGTCGTCGCCCTTGATCGCGAACTGGATGTTCATAAGGCCCACGACTCGCAGCTCGCGGGCCAGAGCTTCGGCCTGCCCCGCGATCAGGGCCACATGATCGTAGGAGAGCGAGAAGGACGGCAGCACGCAGGCCGAGTCGCCGGAGTGGATGCCCGCCTCCTCAATATGCTCCATGATCCCGGCCACATAGACTTCCTCGCCGTCCGAGAGGGCATCCACGTCCACTTCCACGGCATGTTCCAGAAACTTGTCGATCAAGATGGGATGTTCCGGCTTTTCCGGCACCTGCTCGCGGAAGTAGTCGGTCAGCTCCGAGGCGTCATAGACTACGGCCATGGCCCGGCCGCCCAGCACATAGCTGGGACGCACCACCACGGGGTAGGTGATGCACTCGGCCACTTCCAGGGCTTCCTTCAGATCCCCGGCCGTGCCGTTGGGCGGCTGCAACAGGCCCAGCTTTTGGATCAGGGCCTGAAAACGCTCGCGGTCCTCGGCGCGGTCAATGGCGTCCGGCGAAGTGCCCAGAATGGGCACGCCCGCGCGCATCAGAGGCACGGCCAGATTGAGCGGGGTCTGGCCGCCGAACTGCACGATGACGCCCTCGGGCTTTTCCTTTTCCACGATATTCATGACATCCTCAAAGGTCAGGGGCTCGAAGTAGAGCCGATCCGAGGTGTCATAGTCCGTGGACACGGTTTCCGGGTTGGAATTGACCATGATCGCCATGATCCCGGCGTCGCGCAGCGCGAAGGAGGCGTGGCAGCAGCAGTAGTCGAACTCGATGCCCTGGCCGATGCGGTTGGGCCCGCCGCCCAGGATCAGCACCTTGCGGCAGTCCTGCACCTTGAGTTCGTCGCCGCGTTCATAGGTGGAGTAAAAATAGGGAGTATAGGCCTCAAATTCCGCCGCGCAGGTATCCACCAGATAATAGGTGGGCACGATGTCCATTTCCCGGCGCAGGCGGCGGATGTCGCCCTCCGGGCGCTTCCACATCTCGGCCAGTTGCCGGTCCGAGAAGCCGTATTCCTTGGCCTCGCGCAGCACAACGGCCAGATCCGCGTTGGCCGGGGTCATGTCGTTGGCCTGGCCGAAGTCGCGGATGCGGGTCTCCATATCCACAATGTCCCGCACCTGGCGGATGAACCAGGGATCAATGGCCGAAGCCGCAAAAATCTCTTCTTCGCTGATGCCCGTCGCCAGGGCCTGACGCAGGGCAAAGATGCGGCGCGAATTGGGCCGGTGCAGGGCTTCCAGAATGGCCTCGCGCGAGGGCGGCTCCTCCCGGAAGCGGTACCCCAGGCCGGGCGCGCCGATTTCCATGGAGCGCAGGCCTTTTTGCAGGGCTTCCTTGAACGTGCGGCCGATGCTCATGGCCTCGCCCACGCTCTTCATGGAAGTGGTCAGCTCATCCCTGGCGCCCGGGAATTTCTCAAAGGTGAAGCGCGGGATCTTGACCACGCAATAATCAATGGCCGGCTCAAAGCTGGCTACAGTCTCGCGGGTGATATCGTTGCGCAGCTCGTCCAGGGTATAGCCCACGGCCAGCTTGGCCGCGATTTTGGCAATGGGAAAGCCCGTGGCCTTGGAGGCCAGGGCCGAGGAGCGCGAGACGCGCGGATTCATCTCAATGACCACAATGTCGCCGTTTTTCGGGTTCATGCCGAACTGCACATTGCTGCCGCCGGTTTCCACCCCGATTTCGCGCATGATGGCAATGGAAGCGTCGCGGATCTTCTGGTATTCCATGTCCGAGAGGGTCTGGACCGGGGCCACGGTGATCGAGTCGCCGGTATGCACGCCCATGGGGTCGAAGTTCTCAATGGAGCAGATGATCACGCAATTATCCTTCTGATCGCGCATGACCTCCATCTCAATTTCCTTCCAGCCCAGCACGCTCTGCTCGATCATCACTTCCGAAGCGGGGCTGGCCGACAGGCCGCGCGCCGCCACTTCCTCCAGATCCGCCAGATTGTAGGCCACGCCGCCGCCCGTGCCGCCCAGGGTGAAAGCCGGGCGCACGATCAGCGGGAAAGGCAGCACGTTGCCCAGGTGGCGCACCTCGTCCAGATTGTGGGCAATGCCGCTGGCAGGCATTTGCAGGCCGATGTTTTCCATGGCCTCGCGGAAAAGCTCCCGGCTCTCGGCCTTTTCAATGACCTCCGCCCTGGCGCCGATCAGTTCCACCCCGTATTCCGCCAAAACGCCGCTCTTGGCCAGACCAAGAGCGGCGTTCAAAGCGGTCTGACCGCCCAGGGTGGGCAGCAGTGCGTCGGGCCGCTCTTTGCGGATAATGGCCGTCAGGGTGTCCTGCTCGATGGGTTCCACATAGGTGGCGTCGGCCATCTGCGGATCGGTCATGATGGTGGCCGGATTGGAGTTGACCAGCACCACCTCGTAGCCTTCTTCCTTGAGGGCCTTGACGGCCTGAGAGCCGGAGTAGTCAAACTCGCAGCCCTGGCCGATGATGATGGGGCCCGCGCCGATAACCAGAATTTTGTGTAAATCCGTACGCTTGGGCATGGGGCATTCCTGCGGATTTTGGAGAGTCGTGAAGAAAAGGCACGGCCGCGCCGTGTTGCTCAAAACGATTGTTTCTACGCTATGGCGGGCTTGCCGGTCAAGCGTTTTCCTTCAGACGCCGGGCCGGAGCGAGCCGCAGGGCGTTTTGCTGACGCAATCAGCTAGAGCAGATTACCTTTGACTTTTTATGAAAGTCAAAGGTGGCATTCAGGCGAAAAACGCGGTTTTCGCCTGAATGTACGCCGCGTTGCGGCGGCTGCCGCTTTCGCGTCAGCAGAGCATTTTCAAAGAGAAAATGCTCTCAACGCTCTACCGCGCCGACCTCAGGGCCAGCCCCACCTGCCGGGCGGCTTCAGCCAGATCCTGCTGGCTGTGATCGCTGCGCAGCGTGGCCCGCAGCCGGGCGCTGCCTCTGGCCACCGAGGGGTAGCGGATGGCCGAGAGATAATATCCGGCCTCGAACAGGCTTTGCGCCGCGGCCAGGGCCGCTTTTTCCTCCCCGATGCGCAGGGGCACGATGGCGCTGTCCGAATGGGCCGCAAGGCCCTGTTCGCGCAGGCGGGAGCAGAAAAATGCCGTGTTTTCCCGTAAACGGCGCACGCGTTCCGGTTCCCGGAGCAGAATTTCCAGGGCCTGGAGCGCGGCCGCCACGGGCGCGGCGGACAAGGCCGTGGAAAAAATAAAACTGCGCGCGCTGTTTTTCAGGTATTCGATGAGCCGGGCGTTGCCGCAGACGTAGCCCCCCTCGCTGCCCAGGGCCTTGCTCAAGGTTCCCACCGTAATATCCGCCGCGCGCTCAAGGCCGAAATGCTCTGCCGCGCCGCGCCCCGTGGCCCCCAGAACACCGGTGGCGTGCGCCTCGTCGATCATGGAGAGGAAATTGCAGCGATCCGCAATGCGCAGCAGTTCAGGCAGGCAAACCACGTCGCCGTCCATGCTGAACACCGCGTCGCTGACGATCAGGCCCTGGCGTCCCGCGTGCTGACGGGCCTTTGCTTCCAGATCCTCCATGTCGTTATGCCGATACACAACGATCTGCGCCCTGCTCTGGCGGCAGCCGTCAATGATGCTGGCGTGATTCAGCTCGTCGCTGAAGATCACCCATTCCTTGCGGCACAGCGCGGTAATCACGCCCACGTTGGCCATGTAGCCGGTGTTGAACAGCAACGCTGCCTGCGCCTGCTTGAAGGCCGCCAGACGCCGCTCCAGCCTGCCGTGCAGTTCCAGGCTGCCTGTCGTCAGACGGGAGCCCCCGCTGCCCGCGCCGTAAGCGGCCAGGGCTTCGGCAGCGCAGGCCTTGACCCGCGGGTCGTCGGCCAGGCCCAGGTAGTCGTTGGAAGCCAGCAGAAGCAGATCCTTGCCCCGGCAGCGCGCCACCGCTCCGGGCGCGGAGGACATTTCCCGGATATGACGGCGCAGGCCTTGCGCGTCCAGGCGGTCCAGACGCTTGTCCAGAAAATCCCATTTGTCCGCGCGGGCCGTTGCGCGGCCCGCAGTGCCCGGCATCAACGCCCCTGACTGCGAAAAAAACGAACGTGACGCCGCGGATGCGTCCGCGTTGAAGCCCGGCGCGTCCGGTATGTTCTCCACCAGCACGGGCTGGCGCTCGATAAAATCCAGGGTGGCGGCCAGATCCCGCCGGGGGCCCCTGTACAGGAAAATGCGGCCGCCTTGTGGCGAACCCGGCTCCTTCATCCTTGCGATACGCACATAACCCAGCGCGCGGGAAGCCACATAGCCCGTCACATAGTCCGGATCGTCGGAGATGCAGATCTCTGCCAGAATATGGGGCGCGTGGGCCACCTTGGCGGCCAGCACCATGGCTTCCCGATAGTGGCTCTTTGCCCCGGCGCCGGAGCAGTCAGAAAAAGGCTCGGGATCGGCCGCATCCATGCAGGTGGCGCGGATGCCGCGCATGGTGTTGGGCTCCAGCCGCTCCAGGCTGTCCGCGTCCAGCAACATGGCGCCGCGCAAATTTCCGGCCTCCTGCAACAGAGCAATCACGGCCTCGGGCGCGGGCACGCCCGCCCGGGCAAGCAGGCCCGCGGCCAGCCGCAGGCCTTCAGCGGCATCCGCGCAGGCCAGGGCGCGCGCAGGCAGGCTCTGCAAACGCAGGCAGGCGGATTCAGGCACGGCCTCCACCTTGAGATGAATGCGGTCGGGACGCCCTTTCGCGTGCCCCTGGGCGCGGGCTACCAGGGCCTGCGCCAGAGCGGGCATGGCCTCGGCCCCGGCAATGCGTTCCGCGCCTGAAATATGCTCTTCCCTGCCGTGCGCAATCCGGCTGGCGCGCATTTTAATGCTGAACAAGGGCATGCCTCATCCTCGCTGCCATCTCCTTTGGCCGCCTCCGCTTTTTCCCGCCATATCGGGCCAGGCGGCCAGGGGCATTGCCGTGCGCAGAAAAATCCTGCCGAAAATCCACAAGGTCTTGGCCACCTTGGAAAAAACAGGGGGAGCGCGGGCACGCCAGGGCAAGGACTAATCGCATCCTTTCCATCTGACAAGTAAAAATCACGGCCCCAGAGAAAGAAAAGCCTGCCGGAATCTTTCGGCCTCGCGGCGCGTCTGGCGGCCCCCTGACTTGCGCCCCGGCGCTTTTTGGGCAATACTCTTTCCCCGAATCCACAAGGGGGGCTCTTACGAATGCAGAAGATCAAAAAAGTTGTGCTCGCTTATTCCGGCGGTCTGGATACCTCCGTGATCCTCAAATGGCTGATCACGACCTATCAGTGCGAAGTGATTGCCGTCACCGCGGATCTGGGCCAGCCCGAGGATCTTTCCGGGGTGGAGGAAAAGGCGCTGAAAACCGGCGCAACCAAGGCCTGTGTGCTGGATTTGCGCGAGGAAATGGCCCGCGATTTCGTCTTTCCCATGATGCGCGGAGCCGCCCGGTACGAGGGGCGCTATCTGCTGGGGACCTCCATTGCCCGGCCGCTGATCGCCAAGGCTCTGGTGGACGTGGCCCGCAGGGAAGGCGCGGACGCCGTGGCTCACGGCGCAACAGGCAAGGGCAACGATCAGGTGCGCTTCGAGTTTGCGGTTAACGCCCTGGCTCCCGATCTTACGGTCATTGCGCCCTGGCGCGAGTGGGATCTCATGTCCCGCACCGCATTGACCGCCTTTGCCGAAAAGCACGGCATTTTCATTTCCAGCGCGGCCAAACGCTACAGCATGGACGCCAACATGCTGCATACCAGCTTTGAGGGCAGCGAGCTGGAAGATCCCGGCAATGAGCCGCACGAATCCTGCCACCAGCGTTGCGTGCCTGTGGAACAGGCCCCGGACACGCCGGAAATCGTCACTGTGGATTTTGAACGCGGCAATCCCGTGGCCGTCAACGGCCAACGCCTCTCGCCCTACGCCATAGTCAAAACCCTGAGCGAGATGGCCGGGCGCAACGGCATCGGCCGCGACGACATGGTGGAAAACCGCTTTGTGGGCATGAAATGCCGGGGCGTGTATGAAAACCCGGCAGGCACCCTGCTCTATAAGCTGCACCGCGATCTGGAAGGCATCTGCATGGATCGCGAACTGCTCGGCATCCGCGACATGCTGGCCGTGCGCTACTCCCAGTGCGTGTACAATGGTTTCTGGTATTCGCCCGAGCGCGAAGCCATGCAAGCTTTCATGGACAAATCCCAGGAGACGGTCACAGGCTCCGTGCGCGCCAAGCTCTACAAGGGCGGAGTCTGGCCCCTAGCCCGCACGTCGCCCCATTCGCTCTTCTCCGAGGATCTGGCCACGTTCGAGGGCGGCGATTACGACCACAAGGACGCGGCGGGCTTTATCCGCCTGAACAGCCTGCGCCTGCGCCTTTACTCGGCGATCAAAACACAGGCTGCGGGGAAATAAGGAAACTTTGCAATGCGCCGCATTGCAAAGCCACTCTACTCCAGAAAGGCGAGTCATGAGCAAAAATCAAAGCTGGGGCGGTCGTTTCGCCGAAGGCCCCAGACAGGCTGTGGCCCGGTACACGGATTCCCAATCCTATGACCGCGCGCTTTACGCCCAGGATATACGCGGATCACAGGCCCATGCCCGAATGTTGGGCCGCCAGGGCGTGATCACGCCCGCGGAGGCGGAAATCCTGGTGGACGGCCTGGACAAGGTGCGCTCCGAAATCGAGTCCGGCGTTTTTCTCTGGAAGCCCGAGCTGGAAGACGTGCACATGAACATTGAGGCCCGACTCACCGAACTGACCGGCGAGGTGGGCAAAAAACTGCATACCGGCCGCAGCCGCAACGATCAGGTGGGCTTGAGCTTCCGCCTGTTTGTGGCGGACAGGCTGAAGATCTGGCAAAAACACGCGGCCGCGCTCTGTGCCGTGCTGGTCGGGCGCGCCGCGGACCATCAGGCGGATATTTTGCCGGGCTGCACGCATTTGCAGCCCGCCCAGCCCGTGAGCCTTGCCCAGCATCTGCTGGCCTACGCCTGGATGTTCCGCCGCGACGTGCAGCGCCTTGACGATGCGCTCAGGCGTACCTGCATCTCGCCTCTGGGCGCGGCTGCCCTGGCCGGGACCACATACCCCCTGGACCCCGAGAGCGTGGCCCGCGAGGTGGGCTTCACGGAGATTTACGGCAACTCCATGGACGCCGTATCAGACCGGGATTTTGTGCTGGAAGCCCTGTTCGGCGCCTCAGCCGTTATGATGCATCTTTCACGGCTCTGCGAAGAGATTATTCTCTGGGCCAATCCGGCCTTTGGTTTTGTGAGGCTGCCTGACGGCTACGCCACGGGCTCGTCGATCATGCCACAGAAAAAAAACCCGGACGTGGCCGAACTGATGCGCGGCAAAACCGGCCGGGTCTATGGCGATCTGACGGCCATGCTCACGGTCATGAAAGGCCTGCCTCTGGCGTACAATCGCGACATGCAGGAAGACAAGGAAGCCTTTCTGGACGCCGACCGCACAGTGGATTTCTCATTGCAGCTCATGGCGGGCATGCTGGAGGAACTCTGCTTCCGCACGGATCGCATGCGCGCCGCCTGCAAGGCGGGTTTTCTCAATGCCACGGAACTGGCCGACTATCTGGTGGGCAAAGGGCTGCCCTTCCGCGAGGCCCATCATCTGACCGGGCAGGCCGTGGCCGCCGCCGAACGCGAGGGCAAGGGCCTGGAGGATTTATCCCTGCCGGAATTGCAGGCGCTTACGCCGCTTGTTGAGGACGACGTTTTCGCCGTGCTGGACTACGCGGCAGCCGTGCGGCGGCGCGAGACTCCCGGCGGCACGGGGCCGCGTTCCGTGGCGCGCCAGGTGGAGCAGCTCAGGCAATGGCTGGCGGAATATGAGAACCGCTCCGAACCGCGCGCCACTGCAGTGACAAAAACAGCCCCGCAGAACAACAAACGGCCATGAGCAGCCGGAATCTGCCTGAACTTGCGCTGGATGCGCCGCACACGGTCCACTGGCCTGACTGGGCCGAAGATGCGCGCCTGGACGACGATCTGGCGGCTCAGGCCTATGAGGCCACGCCGCCGGCATGCAGGGCCGCGCTGAAATCCGGCCTTGCCCTGGCGCACATGCATTTCGGCCAGAGCCCCGGCAGCCTGCGGCAGGAACGCAGGGACAATCATCTTGGGTTTTGGCGGCATACGGCCGTTTTTCCCGCGCCCTGGGCGGTCATCGCCTTTACGCCCGCATATACGGCGGCAGCCCGTCTGGCCGCGGCCTGCGTGCCGGCGCTTCTGGCCGGCGTGCCCCTTGTGGCCGCGGTTTGCGTGGGCGGCCGCCCCTCGCGGGAGGCCCTCGTCAGTCTGGAGCTCACCGGCGTGGAAGACATTTTCACACTGGAGGCGGCCGCGCTCCGCGCTTTGCTGGAGGAAGAAAGCCAACACGGGCCCGGCCGTCTGGTCCTGCTTCACAACGGCGACCTGGACAACACGAGCCGCTTTGCCCGGGCAATGGGCCTGCCCTGTTATGAGGAACGCTGCTCGCCCACTCTGCTTCTGCCGAATCCCGAAGCTTTCGATCCGGACGTGCTGGCCTTTGCCCAGGGCGAGGCCCTGCAACAAGCCCTGCAAGCGCGGCATCCGGCCAGGCCCGCGGCATGTTATTGCAACGAAAAGGCCGCGCGGGCGCATTGCAACGATTCCCCCCACGGCCCCTTCAGTTTTGCGGGCCCGCTGGCTCTGGCTCCGGGCTGCGAAGGCTTTTGGCTGCATGACGGCCTGACGCCGGATTTTTTTACAGTCACACGCCTTGCTTTCGGACCGTTAGATCGTTTTGCTAATGAAATTAGCTAAACGCTCTATGCGTCAGCCCTGATCCCTGCCCGCTCAGGTCTTGCGGCTGCCCTGAAAAAACCGTACCACTCCAGGAAACGCCCTTCAGCCGGAGCCAGTATGACCCAGATCCGCGACATCCGGAATATCGGCATCATTGCCCATATCGACGCGGGCAAGACCACGCTGTCCGAGCGCATGCTTTTCTACAGCCGCAGGATTCACCGCATGGGCGAAGTGCATGACGGCGCGGCCACCATGGATTATCTGCCCGAGGAGCAGGAGCGCGGCATCACAATCACTTCTGCCTGCACCACCTGCCGCTGGCAGGGCAGGATGATCAATCTGATCGATACGCCCGGGCATGTGGATTTCACCATTGAGGTGGAGCGCTCCCTGCGCGTGCTGGACGGAGCCGTTGGCGTGTTTTGCGCCGTGGGCGGGGTGGAGCCGCAATCCGAGACCGTCTGGCGGCAGTCGGAACATTTCGGCGTGCCCAAAATCGTCTTTGTGAACAAGATGGATCGCACGGGCGCGGATTATGAAGCCGTGCTCGCGGCGCTGCGCCAACGCCTCCAGGCCAATGCCGTGGCCGTGACCGCGCCGTTGGGGCAAGGCGAGGCTTTTGCCGGAGTGCTGGATCTGATCCATGAGCAGACCCTGACCTTTGACGCCGCGGATCAGGGGCAGACCGTGCGCCGCGCGCCCTTCAGCCCAAAGGAGGCGGCCCTGGCCGCGCCCTGGCGCGAGACCATGCTGGAAAAGCTGGCCGAAGCCGATGACGCTTTTCTGGAATGCTATCTCAACGGCGTCTACACGCCGGATGACGTCAGCGCCGCCTTGCGGCGCGCCACGCTCTCCCGCGCGCTGACGCCCGCGCTGTGCGGCTCAGCCCTGCGCAATATGGGCATCCAGCCCGTGCTGGACGCGGTGTGCGACTGGCTGCCCTCGCCGCTGGATGTGCCCCCCCCCATTGGCAGTGACGCGCAGGGCAAGGAATCGCCGGTGCCGCCGGAGCCGGAGGCGCCCGCGGTGGCGCTGGTTTTCAAGGTGCTGATGGAAAACGGCCGCAAACTGGCCTTTCTGCGCCTGTACGCCGGAAGCATCCGGGAAGGGGATGTGCTGCGCAATACCCTGCGCAAAACCGACGACCGCGTGGGTCGCATTTTTCAGCCGCATGCGGATCGCCGCGAGCAGCTCGAAACGGCCTGCGCCGGTGAGATTGTCGCCGTGGTGGGTCTGCGCTCGGCTCATACCGGCGAAACGTATACAGCGCGAGGGCGCGAGCTTTCTCTGGAAGCCATCGACGCCTACGCCCCGGTGCTCACCCTGGCCCTGGAACCGCGCAACGCCGACGAAGGCAAAATTCTGGATGAGGCTCTCGGCCGCTATATGGAAGAAGACCCCACCGTTCAGGTGCGCCTGGATGAAGACTCGGGCACGCGCATGCTCTCGGGCATGGGGGAATTGCATCTGGATGTGCTTTTGGAACGCATGAAGCGCGAATACGACATAAGCCCGCGCACCGGCCATCCGCAGGTGGTGCTGCGCGAGACCGTGCGCAAGGAAGCCTGCGCCGAGGCTGTTTTTGACAAGGAGTTGGGCAAGGAGCGGCATCAGGGCGCGGTTTCCCTGCGCGTGGCCCCCCGCCCGCGCCATGCGGGCAATCTGGTGGAAGTGGGTGATTTTTTGCCCGCAAATCCCGCGGAAGCGCAAAAAATACTGCCCAGGGCACTGTTGCAGGCCGCGCTGGACGGGGTGCGCGACAGCCTGCAAAGCGGGGAACTCAGCGGCTACCCTGTGGAGGATGTGGCAGTGACGCTGACCAATGTGCAACGACACGAAGGCCTGACCACCGCGCCGGGCTGCCACATGGCCGCCGGGCAGGCCCTGCGCGAAGCCCTGGCCAAGGCCGCGCCCGTGGCCCTGGAGCCGATCATGCGGGTGGAAATCAACGTGCCCGGCGAATTCCTGGGCCCGGCCATCGGCCTCTTCAACGGCTGCGGCGGCAAGGTCGAGGAGCTGGAAGATCACAACGGGCAAAAACTGCTGCGCGGCACAGCGCCCCTGCGGCGGCTGTTCGGCTTTTCCACTTCTCTGCGCTCGGCCACCCAGGGCCGGGCCGGATTGGTATTGGCCTTTGACCGCTTTGATCTGCCCTGAGGGGATGGGCATGTCTTTTCCCGCCAGGGCGCAAGGCGCGCCGCCTGCCAAAAAAAGCCTGGGCCAGCACTTTCTGCGCCGGGAAGAAATCTGCGCGCGCATCGCGGCCCTGCTCCTGCCCGGCCCTGACGACCGCATTCTGGAAATCGGCCCTGGCCCCGGCGCGTTGACCCGGGCCCTGGAAGCCTTGCCGCACAGCCGTTTGCTCCTGCTGGAAAAAGATCGGCATTGGGCAAGGGAACGCGGGCGACTGGCCGGGCCGCGCACCCAGGCCGTGCTGATGGACGCGCTCTGCTTTGACTGGCGACGGATTCAGCCCGAGCAGCCCTGGAAGATCATCGGCAACCTGCCGTACAATGTCGCTTCCCCCTTGATCTGGGATATTGTCTCCCGGGCCGCGGGGCTGAGCAGAGCCGTGTTCATGGTCCAAAAAGAAGTGGGGCAACGCCTGGCCGCCGCGCCGGGCAACGGCCAGTACGGCGCGCTTTCCGTCTGGGTGCAGAGTCATGCGCGCCCGCATCTGGAGTTCGTGGTGGGTCCGGGCGCTTTCCAGCCGCCGCCCGGGGTGGATTCAGCCGTGCTTTCCTTTGATCCGCTCCCCTTGGCGCAACGGCCCGCGCATCCCGAGGCTTTGGCCCGCCTGCTGCGGATCTGTTTTCAACAGCGCCGCAAGCAATTGGGCGGCATTTTCCGCCGGGCCGGTCTGCCGGTTCTGGAAACAGGGTTGAAAGACATGGGCCTTGATCCCAGCCTCAGGCCGGAATCTCTCTGCATACGCGATTTTCGGCGGCTGGCCTCTTTCTTGGCCCAAACCTTGACAAGCTTTCCTAAAAGAGGTTGACTCACTGTCCATGACTATGTCGGTGTTGCGCGTAGTGGTTTTGGACCACAGGCTTGGGGGAGCCAAAGCGCAATACCCTTGGCAAATCTTCAGGAGGATACGCTGATGACTAAGGCTGATCTGGTTGAAAAAATCGCCGACAAGGCTAATCTGACCAAAGCTGCCGCTGAACGCGCGCTTAATGCTTTTCTGGCTTCCGTGGAAGAGACGCTGACCAAAGAATCCAAACTGACGCTCACCGGCTTTGGCACTTTTGCCGTGGAAAGCCGCAAAGCCCGTCAGGGGCGCAACCCGCGCACCGGCGCGGCCCTGACCATCCCCGCCTGCAAAATGGTCAAATTTCGTCCGGGCAAAATGCTCAAGGACGCGCTTAACTGATTCTCCGGCTTTCCGTCCAATATGCTATCTCCACAACGGCAAGTCCGGCTTTCGGGCTTGCCGTTGCGCGAGTGTTCAGCCCTGCACAGCCCCGCAAAGCTTTGCGCTTTGCAGGGCAACGCGGATCTCGCCAGGTCCGTCCGGGCTTCTTCCCGGCGGGCGCGCCTGGGGCATGCGGCCTGTTTGCGCGGCAGCCGCAATGCCGCGCAGGGGCTTGCAGCAAATTGGCTTGCTTTTTTCCCGGCCCTGGGCTAGGGTCAGCCCTCATTACGCTACCTGCTGCAAAGCCGCCTTTTTACGTCCGGCGGCGTGAGCAAGCCGAAGCGGTCGAAGTCAGCCCGGGAGGCTGCTCCCGCGGGCGACGCAGGAGCCGTACAGGCATGTGCCCACCAATAACAACGTTTTGTGGCCACATGACGACTGTGACTTTTACAAAAAGTCAACGCTGCTCTGGAAGGGGGTGATATTTTTGCCCGGAGTTTTTCTCAACGAAGACGACTATAACTTCGACATTGCGCTGCGCCGCTTTAAAAAGCAGGTGGAAAAGGCCGGCATTCTTTCTGAAATGAAAAAACGCCAGCATTATGAAAAACCCAGCGTTATGCGCAAGAAGAAGAAGGCCGCCGCGCGCAAGCGCCTGCTGAAAAAAATCAGAAAAATGAATCTGGCCTAGGGCTGTTGCCCCAGTGAGGAGTTTTGCCTTTCCCGCAAAAAAACAAACTGTGCGGAAAGAATGCGCCCCTGCTGGCGCGCGTTCGGAACAAAAAACGCGCTTGGGCGAAGCGGGAAGGCAAAAAAAGCACTAAAAAACCAATCCCCGGCGGAGCAGCGCGCGAAACCGGGCGCAACCTTGCAACAGGTTGCGCGCCGCCCACGGCGGTCGGCTGGGCAAGGCAGAAAAACGCTTTTTTGCGTGGCTCACGCCAAAGCGACAGGCATGGTGCGGCTTTGCCCGTGAAAATCGCGCTTGACGCCCCGCGCATTCGTCTCCCTGGAGTGATCATGCGGGAAGCCCGGACGGGTTTCCCGCATTTTCCGCTTTTCTTCATACTTTCACCCCCCCGATTGCCATGAGCCTATCCGAACAAATTGAAAAAGACTATATCCAGGCGTACAAGGCTAAAGACAGCGTGCGTCTTGCGGTGCTGCGGCTGCTGAAAACAGCGGCCAAAAATCGCCTTGTGGAGTTCAAGCGCCCGGGCGGCGAGCTTTCCGACGCGGAAATGCTGGACGTGATCATCAGGGAAAGCAAGCAGCGGCAGGATTCCATCGAGCAGTATACGACCGCCAAGCGGGCAGATCTGGCCGACAAGGAAGCCGCGGAGCTGAAAATTTTGCAGGAATACCTCCCCAGGCCCCTCAGCCGCGAGGAATTGGCGGAAATCATCGAGACAACCATCGCCGATCTCCAGGCCGCCGCTCCCAGGGACATGGGCCGGGTGATCTCCGCGATCATGGCTGCTTACAAGGGCCGGATAGATGGCAAAATCCTCTCCGAAGCGGTGAAAAAGCGGCTCGCTTAAAATTCTCCGCTCTCTGCCGCCGCGGCTCGAACACGACCGCGCGGGAACAATTTCCCCGCGCCTGCAACCCGCGAGTTGCACGCATTTGCGGGAAGGATCGCGCCGGAAAATGCTCTCTTGCCGCGCAATCCGGACCACCACGGGACGCAAGGGGAAAGACCCCAGCCATCTTGCTTCTGCCCGCTTACGTCTTATAAGGTAACAATGATACACGCGCGAACGCTTCAAGCCCTCGAATTCGGCAAGATCATCGAGCAGCTCGCCGCTCTCTGCTGTTCCTGCGCAGGGCGCGAACGCGCCCTTGCGCTTTTGCCGCTGCCGGACAGCGAGGCCGTGACCCTGGCCGTCCGGCTCTATGAGGAAGCGGCCGTCTGGGCCGCGCAGCCCCGGTCCGGCGAGAGCGCGGCTTTCAATCTTGCCGCTTTTCCGGACGTGGGCAGCCTTTTGCGCGCATCGACGCCGGGCCGTGAAATCCTGCCGGATACCGACGCCTTCTGGGCGCTGCGCGAAATGCTCCGCCAGGCAAAGGCCGCTCATGCGGCCATTGCCACGCCCGACGCGCCGCAGCTCTGGCCGCACCTTCTGACGCTGGCCGAAGCGGCGCCTCTGCCCGCGCAGCTCACGGCCGCGCTGCTCCGCTGCATCTCCGACGATGGCCTGCTCAAGGACGAAAGCTCGCCGGAACTGTATCGCCTGCGCGGCGAGTTGCGGCGTTTGCACCAGAGCTGCATTCGCAAGGTCAGGGATTTTGCCCTGCAATACAATATGCTGCCGTATTTGCAGGACGAATTCATGACGCTTTCCTCGGATCGCTATGTTCTGCCGCTGAAGGCCAATTTCAAGGGCCGTATGCAGGGCATCATCCATGACTGGTCCCAGACCGGCGAGACCTGTTATTTTGAGCCCATGTTTCTGGTGGCGATCAACAACCGCCTCCAGGAGCTCAAGCATGAAGAGCGCGAGGAAGAGCAGAAAGTGCTCGCCTATCTGCGCGAGCTGCTTGCGGCAGAGCTGCCCGGCGCTCAGGCTGCCCTGGAGCTCCTGGCCCGCCTGGACGTTTTGCAGGCCAAACGGCGCCTGGCCGCCCTTTTTGACGGTCGCTGCCTGACGCTTTCCCCGGTGGAAGAAGGCATCAGCCTGCATGCGGCCCGCCACCCCCTGCTTGCCCTGGCCCGCGCGGCCGCGCCCGGCGGCGCGGCCCCTGCGAGGAACGCGGACGGCGCGGTGCGGCCCCTGGACATTCTGCTGCGCCCCGGCGAGCGCGCCCTGGTGATCACCGGCGGCAATGCCGGCGGCAAGACAGTCTGCCTGAAAACCCTGGGCCTGACGGCGGCCATGGCCCTCAGCGGCCTGCCCGTGCCCGTGGGCAAGGGCTCGCATCTGCCCTGGTTCAGCCGCATGGATGCTTTTATCGGCGACGAGCAGAGCCTTGCGGACAATGTTTCCACCTTCACAGCCCAGATCGACCATCTGGCCAAGGCCTGGAAGCATCTGGACGGCCAGGCCCTTGTGCTGCTGGATGAGTTCGGCGCGGGCACGGACCCGGCCCAGGGCGCGGCTCTGGCCCAGGCGGTTCTTGATGAACTGCTGGAGAAACATACCTTTGTGCTGGCGGCAACCCACTTCCCGGCGCTCAAGACGTACGCCCTGACCCGCGACGGCGCGCGGGCCGCGTCCATGCTGTTTGATCCGCGCAGCAAAAAGCCGCTTTTCAAGATGGCCTATGATCAGGTCGGAGCCAGCCAGGCCCTGGACGTGGCGCGGGAGCACGGCCTGCCGGAAGCCATTTTGCGCAGAGCCGAGCATTATTTGTTGCAGGACGGCCAGGACGCCAGCGCGCTTCTGGGCCGCCTCAACGATCTGGCGGCCCGGCGCGAGGAAGAGCTGGCCGCCTTGCGCGCTGAGCAGGAAAAAGCCCGCCGCGCCACGCAGGAGACGCGCGAACGCCTGGAAAAGGAACGCGGACGCCTCTACGAAGAAGTGCGCGGCAAGGCCGCCGAGCTGATGCGCGCCTGGAAGGAGGGCCGCGCCACGCACAAGCAGGCCCTGAAAGAAATGTCGCGCCTGCGCGCCTCCCTGGCCCCGGCGAGCGACGCTGATGCGCAGTCCGTTTTACCCCTGCCGCAACATTTTGCGCCGGGACAGAGCGTGCTGCACAGCGTTTTCAACAAGCGCGGCGTGATCACGGATGTGGACGCGCGCCGCAAGCGGGTGCGCCTGGACATGAACGGCGTCAGCCTGTGGGCTGAAATGAAGGATTTGCGCCAGGGCGCGGGCAAGACCAGCGCGGCTGTTGTGCCCGGCCCGCGCGCGGCCCTGCGCAAGGACAGCGGCGAAGCCGCCTCCTTGCGTCTGGATGTGCGCGGCATGCGCGCGGATCAGGCCCTGGCCGAAGCGGAACGCTTTCTGGACAAGGCCCTTCTGGCCGGTTTTTCCGAAGTGGAAATCGTTCACGGGCGCGGCACCGGCGCGTTGCGTCGCGAACTCCACGAGTTTTTGCGCGCCTTTCCGGCAGTGGAGCGTTTTGCCGTGGCGCCTGAAGATCGGGGCGGCGACGGCATGACCATCGTCACTTTTCGTTGACGCTTGTCGTTGCGGCCAGACGCAGCGCGCAAACGCCGGTCGGCAACAAGGCCGGGGCTTCCCCATGCGGAGACGGCCTTCGGCAAGCGTGTAGTTCACCATGTCGCGTTACGGCTTTTCCGCAGCAACGCCGGATCGGAGCACAGAGCCGCATGCAATCCAGGGACGCCATCCGCGCCATCAAAGAGCGCCTGAACATCGTGGACATGGTGCGCCGCTATGTGGATCTCAAGCGCAACGGCCCGCGCTGGGTGGCGCCCTGCCCCTTTCATCAGGAAACCAAACCCTCCTTTTCGGTCAACGAGGATCAGGGCCTGTTTTATTGTTTCGGCTGCCACGCCTCAGGCGACATTTTTGATTTTTACGGCCGGATCAACGGCCTGGACTTCAAAGAATGTCTGGAGCAACTGGCTGCCGAGGCCGGAATCAGCATTGAGCGCGGAGACAGCGATCCGGCCCGGCAGGGCGAGGAGCGGCAACGCCGCTCGGCCCGGCAGCAGATGCTGCGCATGTACGAGCTGGCCGCAGGCCATTTCAGCGCGGCTCTCGCCTGTCCCGAGGCCGCCGAATGCCGCGCCTACATCGAAAAGCGCGGGTTGAGCGAGGAAATTGTGCAGCGTTTCGGCCTTGGCTGGGCGCGGCGCGAGTGGCAATCGTTAGCCGACGCCCTGCGCCGCGCCGGTTTTGCAAGCCGGCTGGCCGTGGAAGCCGGCCTGCTCGGCCTGTCGGGCAACGGCCGGGCCTATGACCGCTTCCGGGGGCGGCTGATCTTTCCCATCAAGAGCCTGTCCAACCAGATCATTGCTTTCGGGGGCAGGATCATCGCCGGGGAGGACGAGGCCAAGTACATCAACAGCGCGGACACGCCCCTTTACAAAAAGGGCGAGCATCTTTACGGGCTGGCCCAGGCCCGGCGGGGCATCACCACTTCGGGCCGCGTCCTTCTGACCGAAGGCTATATGGACGTGCTCACCCTGCACCAGTTCGGCTATGACAATGCCGTGGGCGTGCTGGGCACGGCCCTTACCCCGGATCAGATCAAACGCCTTTCGGGTTTTGCCTCGCAGCTCGTCCTGCTCTTCGACGGGGACCGGGCCGGGCGCAAGGCCGCCCTGCGCTCCTGCGAAATGCTGCTTGCGCGCGGCCTGGCCTGCTCTGTGGTGCTGCTGCCCGAAGGGGAAGACATTGACAGCCTGCTGCGCACCGCAGGCACGGAGGCCTTTGAGGCCTTGCAGGCCAAAGCGCCTGACGGCCTGCGCTTTTGCGTGGACGTGCTCAAGGCCCTGGCCCCGCGGGAAACCGTGGAGTGGGCGCGCAATTTTCTGCGCCGGATTGAACTGCCCGAGCTGGTGAACTCCTGTGCCTCGCGCCTGGCCGGGGAGTTGCAGATTTCAGAGGCGGAGCTGCGTCGCGGCCTCTTTCCCCCGGCGGAACGGGGGCGCAGAGGATTTGCGCCCAGGCCGGGCCTGGCCCGCCAGAACATGCGCGACCGTCAGATCATGATGTATGCGGTGCGCTATCCGGAACGTCTCGCCGATCTGCGCGCCCTGGGCGCGGATCTGGCCTTGCAGTCGGCCATTGCCCGGCAGCTCTGGGACAAAATCGAGGAGATGGGCGAAGAAGCCCCCTATCACCTGGATCAACGGGAAAAAAATTTCTGGTCGTTTTGCCGCGGCCCTGAGGCAGCGCCGCGGGACAACGGCGACAAGGAGTTGGAATTTCTGCGCCGGGACCTGGACGCCTACTATGTCTCGGCACAAAAATCGTCTGTTTCCGCAGCGTTACGTCAAAACACCGGCACAGGTGACTTTGAAGCTGATTTGGATTATCTTCGCGCACTGCAGGAAACCTTGGAGAAAGGGCATGAGTAATCTAAAAGACATCCAGCAAATTCAATCGCTCATTGCAAAAGGCAAGGGCACGGGCTTTTTGACCTTTGAAGAGGTCAACAAAGCTCTGCCCGTGGAAATGAGCACGCCCGAGCAATTTGAAGAGATCATCGGCATCTTTGAACAGCTGGAAATCGTTATAGTGGATTCGGAGAAAGACGGGAAGAAAATTTCCGCCACTGCCGCCGAAAGCGACGACGACGTAAGCGAAAGCGCGCTGGATCTGGCCGAGGACGAGGAATCAGCCGATTACTCGTCCCGCAGCACTGACCCGGTGCGCATGTATCTGCGCGAAATGGGCGCAGTGCCCTTGCTGGATCGCGACGGCGAAGTGGTCATTGCCAAAAAGATCGAAATGGGCGAACAGGACGTGCTCTACGCTCTGGTGGAAGTGCCCGTGGCAGTGGAAGAACTGATCAATGTGGGCGAAGATCTGCGCCAGAACCGCATCAAACTCAAGGATGTGGTCAAAACCATTGAGGAGGACGACCCCAGCGAAGATGAAATGAACCAGCGTTCGCGGGTTATTCTGCTTCTGGATGAAATCAAGCAGGTTTTCAAGAAAAAACGCAAGATCTACAAGAAGCTGGATGACTGCTGCACCCTGGAGCGCCGGGTCGCGGCCATCCAGAAGGAAATTATCAGCTTCAAGGAAGAAATTGTCACCCGCCTGCGCGACATCAAGCTGGAAAAAACCCTCATTGACCGGATCATTGAGACGGTAGAGGATTATGTGCGCCAGATGCACAACTGCCAGCGCGATCTCTCGGCCTATATTCTCTCCACCGGCCGCACGCAGGGGGAAATCCAGGCCATGTTCGACGGTCTGGAAAAGCGGGAGATCAACCCCAACACTGCGGCCCGCGAGCTGAAGCTCAGCGTGGACGAGCTCTTTTCCTTCAAGGAAATGATCATCGGCAAGATTGAAATTCTCAAGCGCCTCCAGGAAAAATGCTGCCACAACGTCGGGGATCTGGAGGAGGTGCTCTGGCGGATCAAGCGCGGCAATACCGCGGCCATGCGCGCCAAGCAGGAGCTGATCCGCTCCAATCTGCGCCTGGTGGTCTCCATTGCCAAAAAATACACCAATCGCGGCCTGCAATTTCTGGATCTGATCCAGGAGGGCAATATCGGCCTGATGAAGGCCGTGGACAAATTCGAGTACCAGCGCGGTTACAAGTTTTCCACCTACGCCACCTGGTGGATTCGCCAGGCCATTACCCGGGCCATTGCGGATCAGGCCCGGACCATTCGCATCCCGGTGCACATGATCGAGACCATCAACAAGCTGATCCGCACCTCGCGTTACCTGGTGCAGGAACTGGGCCGCGATCCCACGCCCGAGGAAATTGCCGAGCGCATGGAATATCCGGTGGAAAAAGTCAAGAAGGTGCTCAAGATCGCCAAGGAGCCCATTTCTCTGGAAACGCCCATCGGCGACGAGGAAGACTCCAGCCTGGGCGATTTCATTGAGGATAAAAAGGCCGTGGCCCCGGCCGAGGAAGTGATCAACACCAAGCTTTCCGAACAGTTGGCAGCCGTGCTCGCGGATCTGACCCCGCGCGAGGAGCAGGTCTTGCGCAAGCGCTTCGGCATTGCGGAAAAGAGCGATCACACCCTTGAGGAAGTGGGCAAGCTCTTCAATGTGACGCGCGAGCGCATCCGCCAGATTGAGGCCAAGGCCCTGCGCAAACTCCGCCATCCGGTGCGCAGCCAGCCCTTGCGCTCCTATTACGAGAACTAGCGGGCGTCGCCAAAGCAGACCAGGGTATCTTTCACATAACAGTGTGACGGAAGTGGAGATGTCAATATCGCGCAACAACCTTCCGCGCTTGCAAGCAGCTCTTTTTCTCGTACTCTGCTGCCTGCTTTTGCCCCTGACGGCACTGGGGCAGGAGATTCCCCTGCCCCAGCCGGCAGGCGTGGTGGCCCGCTGTTTTGACGGCGACACGCTCATGCTTGCGGATCGGCGCATTGTGCGGCTGGCGGGCATTGACGCGCCGGAATTGGCGCATGACGGAGAAAAAGCCCAGTACTACGCCCGGCAGTCACGCGAGGAGCTCACTCGCCTGGCCAAAGGCCGGAAAGTGCGCCTGTTTGCGGCAGGGATCAACAGCCGGGACCGTCACGGCCGGATTGTGGCCGATGTGCGCCTGGAGGACGGCCAATCTCTCAGCGATCTGATGCTCAGCCGGGGCGCGGCCTTTTACTATCCCCACCAGGATCAAAGCCCGCAGTTTCAGGAACGCCTGCGCGGCCTGCAAGAGCAGGCCGTCAGCGGGCGGCGGGGCCTGTGGGCGCGGTTGCTCTCCCTGCCCCTGGCGCGCGAGAATTACACCGGCAACCGCACGTCCCTGCGCTTCTTCCCGGCCGCCTGCCCGGAGGCCGAGCACATCAAGCCCCGCAACCGGATTTATTTCGGCACCCTGATGGACGCTTTTCTTGCGGGCTACGCTCCGGCCCGGGTCTGTCCGTTCTGGCCCGCGCAACCATGAACGCCCCCACCCCTTTACAGCGCGAGCAGGCCCTGGTCATCTTTTCCGGCGGCCAGGACTCCGCCACTTGCCTGGCCTGGGCTCTGAGCCGTTTTCAGCGCGTGCTCACCCTGGGCTTTGACTACGGCCAACGCCATTCCGTGGAGCTGGCCTGCCGCGCGCGCCTCCGCGCGGCCCTGGCAGCCCGCACTCCGCTCTGGGCGCAACGGCTGGGGCCGGATGCGGTACTGGATCTGGATATTTTTCGCCAACTGGCAGACACGGCCCTGACCTCCTCCGCGCCCATTGCCGACAACGGGCCGGACGGCCTGCCCAATACCTTTGTGCCGGGCCGCAATCTGCTCTTCATCCTGCATGCCGCGGCCTGGGCCTATGCCAGGCATATCCGCCATCTCGTGCTCGGCGTCTGCCAGAGTGATTCCTCCGGCTATCCGGATTGCCGCGATGACAGCATCAAGGCCATGCAGGCGGCTCTGAACCTGGGCATGGCTACGGATTTCGTCCTGCACACGCCGCTGATGTGGCGCAGCAAATGCAATGCCTGGGAACTGGCCGAAGAACTGGGCGGCGCGGCGCTGGTGGAGGTGATCCTTGAGGAAAGCCATACCTGCTATGAGGGCGAGCGCGGCAAGCGCCATGACTGGGGCTACGGCTGCGGGGTCTGCCCCGCCTGCCGCCTGCGGGCCGCCGGATATGCCGCCTACCGCGCTGCCCGGCAGACAGACAAAACCGGCGCGCACGCCGAAGCGCGCCAAAGCATGCGCGGCCGCGCGGAGGCCTGATGTCCAAAAAACAGCTCAACGCGGCTCAGGGCATTGAAGCGGCCTGCATTCTCTTCCAGCTTAACAGCAAAACCGTGGACATTCTGCGCCTGGCCGAAAATGCCGGGATGCCCCCTCTCTATTGGAGCGGCACTGCGCGGGCGCGCTTCTGCCAGGAGTGGCGCGCCTTTGTGCACGCGACCGTGGCCGCCGGGCTCATGCAGCATGCGCCCAACAGCGTGCTGGCGGGCTATTTGAAAGAAACCGGCAGCCTGCTGCGCGCCGCGGCGGAACCCGGCGAGGCCGCGCTTTTGGCCGATTCCCAGGCCGCGCGGGACGCCTTTGTGGACGGCCCTTTTGCCGGGTATATGTCCTTGTTTGCCCAGGAGCAGCAGGCCCGTTGCCCGGCCCTGTTCTCTGAACGTCTGACCCACGGCTCAGCCTCGCTTGACGCCCGGACTCAGGCCCGCCTGGCCGCGGTCATGGCCCTGGTGATCAGCGCGATCTGGGACAAGCTGGAAGAATATGAAATCCTTGCGGAGTAGGGGCGTGCCGCCTTGAAAGCCGCCTTTCGGCATGGATATGGGAGCGACTCCCCATCGACACGCTGTTTTCCGCCATGCCCCAGGCGCATCCGACCTGGCGGGCCCACGCTCAAACCCGACAGTGCATGGGATGCGCCGGACGCGCACTCTGCGTTCAGAGGTCCGCCGCAGCGCCAGTCCGGGAACACTCAGATCTCACGCTCATTTTCCATAAAGACCCAATGCAGAATACGCTTGTGCACGCGCAGTCGATGCTCCGCCTGCCGCACCAGAAACGAGGCTTTGCTGGAGAGGATGTCTTTATCCACCGGAATGGCCTCCACAGGCGCCGCGCTCAGGAGCACGCGGGCGTCAGGATTGGCCTTGCGCATAAGTGCCCCGTCAAGATGCCAGAGGCCGCTGTCATCCTCGCTCACGCTGCCTCGGCAACCGGCAAAGATATAGTCGACGCCCCGCACGGCCTCTTCAGGCGTTTCCACAAAAGTCACAGGGGTTTGCAACCGTTGGGCCTTTTCTTTCAGGGGCGTCGGGTCCAGGTGCGGCGGCAGAGCCACGCGCAAGGCAAAGGGAAACCAGACCGTGGCCTCGATCAACGAGTGCAGGGTGCCGTTGTCGCAGCCCAGCCAGCCCGCCGTAACGCCTTTCAGATAGCGCGAAGCGCGCAACATGCAGGCGATGTCGGCCAGGGCGTGCGCGGGATGCGCGTCCGGACTGCCCGCATTGATCACCGGAAAGGCCACATTGGCGTTTTTCATGTCCCAGGAGCCCACCGGCAGGCCATAGATGTACATGCAGTCCAGATAATAATCGAAAACGGTCATCATTTGCCGCTGATAATCGCGAATCTCGGTATGCCAGGTGCCGAGCTTGCCCTCGTATACCGTAAAGCCGCCCATCTGGCGCACCGCGGCCGTGACGCAGAGCCGTTCGGCCAGGGAGCGCCGGGTAAAAATCAGCATGGCCACCCGCTCGGTCATGAAGTCGCTGCGGGCTTTGGCGTCAGGGATGCCGATAGCCTGCTGCACAAGCAGCCAGCAGGCCTCCTCGCCAAGATCCTTGATGGTCAGTACATGTCGTGGCATTGTTTCCTCCAGGGCGGAACGGCGCGGGCCTTATGCCGCAGCCGAATATACAGAGAGCTTACCAAGGCCGCCCGGCCCTGTCCAGACGCCGGCCGCAACGGCTCAGGGCTGACACATTTCGGCGCACACGGATTAGAGCGGTTTGATAATGAAATTATCCAAACCGCTCTGGCGACAGCGTTAGCTGGCGTCCGCGCCGAATGAGCGTCCAGACCGCGTTGCGGTAGCCGTTAGCAAGCTTTGCTTGCTTGCGCCAGCCGTTGGCGAGTCTGCGAGCCTTACGGATGGCGACAGCGGTTTCGTTGAATGTTTTTTGTGGTAACTCATTGCTGTCTCCATCCGTAGCTTCCTTCGTCGCAACGGCTGAAGCCTGGACGCGAAATGATGGCAGCGAAGTGATTGAAAATGAATATTTTCAATCAAAAAATGCTCTAACTGGAGCTGCAATGAAGGCTTTTATCTTTGATTTGGACGGCACCCTGCTGGATACACTTGAGGATATTGCGTCAGCCTGCAATGCAATGCTGGCCGCGCACAAGTATCCCGCGCACAGCGTCGCGGCCTACCGGCGGCTTGTGGGCAACGGCTTTGGCCGCCTGGTGCGCGGGGCTCTGCCCCCCGGCATTGGGGAGGCGCTTGCGCCCGACCGCCTGGAGGCTTTGACGGCCGAGGCCCGCGCCTTTTACGGCTCGCATATGTGCGGATGCACCCGCCCCTATCCCGGCGTGCCCGAAGCTCTCAAGGAGCTGGCCCGGCGCGGTTTCACGCTGGCCGTGCTCTCCAACAAGCCCGACAATTTCACTGCCGGGCTGATGCCGCGCTATTTTCCGGAGATTCCCTTTGCTCTGGTGCGAGGAGCGCACCCGGGCATGCCACTCAAGCCCGACCCGGCGGGGCCGCGGGCCATGCTGACGGAACTCGGGCTTGAAGCAGGCCAATGCTTCTATGTGGGCGACAGTGATGTGGATATTCTCACAGCGCATAACGCGGGCATGATTTCCGTGGGCGTGGCCTGGGGCTTTCGGGGGCTTGCGGAAGTGCGCGCCGCCGGAGCGCGCTATCTGGTGGACACGCCGGATCAGTTGCCGGAACTGGCCGCCTGCCCTTTGCGGGAAAAGGCCGCGGCCCAAGGTGGGCGGGACAGCGGGCGGGACAGCGCGCACGAAATTCTTTCAGACGGAAAATTTTCAGGAGAGATATGAAACGACAGATTATTGAGATAGACGAAGCAAAATGCAATGGTTGCGGCCAGTGCGTGCTGGACTGCGCCGAAAACGCGCTGGCCGTCATTGAGGGCAAGGCGCGCCTGATCAGCGAAGTGTATTGCGACGGCCTGGGTGCCTGCCTGAATTGCCCGCAGGGCGCGCTGACGCTCACAGTGCGTGAGGCTCCGCCTTTTGACGAGGCCGCGGCCCTGGCCGCCAAGGCCCGAAGCGAAGCCGCGCGCGGCCCCGCAGGACAAGCGGCGGCAGGGCTGCCTGCAGGCGGCTGCCCCGGCGGCGCGGCGCGCATCTTGCGCCCTCTGACCGGCGCTGCCGCTGCCGAGCCCCATTTGCGCGCGGATCTGCCTGCCTGGCCCATTCAGCTACGTTTACTGCCGCCGCAGGCTCCCTTTCTTGTCGGCGCGCATCTGCTGCTGGCCGCCCAATGCGCGGGTTTTGCCCTGCCCCGTCTGCATCAGAACTGGCTGTCTGGCCGCGTGCCGTTGATCGCCTGCCCCAAGCTGGACGACAACAAGGAACTTCAGGAAAAACTGAACGCCATTCTGCGCGTGGCCCGGCCCGTGGAACTGAGCGTGCTGCGCATGAGCGTGCCCTGTTGCCAGGGCCTGGAGCGGCTGGCGCGGCAAGCTCTGGAAGGCTGCGGCTCTTCCGCGGCACTGCATTGCCATGTGGTGCAACTAGAGCGTTTTGCTAACTAGGCACTGCCTGTCGCGCGGCCTGGCCCGCCCGCAACGGGCAATGCCCGCGATCCGGGACCCTCGGCATGGTTTGGCGCAACTTGACAAATCATAGTAAAATGATAAGTTTTTATTACCGTAAAAAAAGTATAGCATACTTTATCGGTCGCAGGCCTGAACACTTTTACAGTCTCTTGCCGCAAATCATGCAGGGCTTTGCCGCCGATGCCCATGCAGCCGGATCAGGCCCGATGCGGCCGGAATATGCAGCCATGATGCTGCGACACAGCACGCGCGCAAGCGCTCAATGCTTTGCAAGGAAAGCACATGCCCATCAAAATTCCCGCTGATCTTCCCGCCCGCGCGGCGCTGGAAAGCGAAAACATCTTTGTGATGACCGAAGATCGTGCCGTGCGGCAGGACATCCGCCCGCTGGAGATTGCAATCGTCAATCTCATGCCGACCAAGATTGCCACGGAGACGCAGCTCCTGCGCCTTTTGGGCAATTCGCCGTTGCAGGTCAATATCACCCTGCTGCGCACGGCGGCGCATGAGTCCAAAAATACGCCGTTGCGGCATCTGGAGCGCTTCTACAAGACCTTCTCCGAGATTCGCCACCGCAGTTTCGACGGCATGATCGTGACTGGCGCGCCGGTGGAGCATCTGCCCTTTGAAGACGTGGATTACTGGCAGGAATTGCTGGAAATCATGGCCTATGCCGACGGGCATGTCTATTCGACGCTCTATCTGTGCTGGGCGGCGCAGGCTGCCCTGTATTATTTTTACGGCGTGCCCAAATATCTTTTGCCCGCAAAAATTTCGGGCATTTTCTGCCACGAGGTGCTTTTTCCCGAATGTCGTTTATTCCGCGGTTTTGACGATGAATTTCTGGCCCCGCACTCCCGCCATACAGAAGTCCGGGCCGAGGACGTGCTCAAAAAGTCCCGCTTGCGCATTCTGGCGGAATCCGGCGAGGCCGGGCTGGCGCTTGTGGAGAGCGTGGATCACACCCAGGTTTTCATGACCGGCCATCTGGAATATGATCGCGGCACGCTTGATGCGGAATACCGGCGGGATATGGGCAAGGGGCTCAACCCGCCGGTGCCCAGACACTATTACCGCGACGACAATCCCGACACCATGCCCCTGATGACCTGGCGGGCGCATGCCCATTTATTTTACAGCAATTGGCTCAACTATTATGTCTATCAGGAAACCCCTTTCAGCCTCACGTCCATTGCCGGGGATCGCGAGGCGCGGACGGAGTAACCGACCGGCGCCCCTTGCCGGTTCGCGAGGTGTGGTATGCGCTTTTCCACCAGGACACGCTATGGTTTGCGTTTTTTGCTGCGCCTGGCGGCGCAGCCGCCGGACAGTCTGCTGCAATTGGGACAAGTGGCCCGCGAGGAAAATATTTCTTCGGGATATCTGGAGCAAATCGTCAGGGCTCTCAAACCGCTGGGCATCTTGCGGGCGGTTCGCGGCTCCGGCGGGGGTTACGCCCTGGCCAAATCCCCGGCCGAGATCACCATGGAAGACGTCTTTCTGCATCTGGAAGGCGAGATATCGCCCGTGCGCTGCCTGAGCAAAGGGCGGCGCTGTCAGCGTGAAAAGCAATGCTCCACGCGAAGTTTCTGGAAAGAATTGGACAGCCATATCCGTGTTTTTTTACATACTCATACCCTTCAGGAAATCATAGAAGCGGAGAAGCGCTCCGCTTCAGGAGGCAATTATGTGGAATTATAGCGAAGCAGTGCATGATCATTTCCTGCACCCGCACAACGCCGGGCCTTTGGCCGACGCCAACGCCGTGGGCGAAGTCGGCAGTCTTGCCTGCGGCGACGCCCTGAAACTCTATTTGAAAATCAACGAGCAGGGCGTCATTGAGAACGCCGGCTTTGAAACCTTCGGCTGCGCCAGCGCCATTGCCTCCAGCTCCGTGCTCACGGACATGATCAAGGGCATGACGGTGGACGAGGCCCTGAAGCTGACCAACAAGGACATTGCCCAGGCTCTGGGCGGCCTGCCCAGGCAGAAGATGCACTGCTCGGTCATGGGCCAGGAGGCGCTGGAAGCGGCCATCCGCCAGTGGAAGGGCGAGCCGCCGGTGCCCCATGCCCATGAGGAAGGCAAGCTGGTCTGCAAGTGCTTCGGGGTCACGGATGCCCAGATCATCCGGGCCATCCGCGAAAACAATCTGAAAACCGTGGAAGAGGTCACCAATTACACCAAGGCCGGCGGCGCATGCGGCGAATGTCTGGACGAAATATCCGAGATCCTCGCCGCGGAACTCAAGCAGAAGCCGCTCGCCGAGCTGAAGCCCAAACCGCGCCTGACCAATGTGCAACGCATGCAACAGGTGCTCAAGACCATTGACGAGGAAATCCGGCCCCAGCTTGCGGCCGACGGCGGGGACATTGAGCTGGTGGACGTGGACGGCAAGCGGGTCACGGTTTCCCTGCGCGGGCGCTGCTCCCAGTGCCGCTCCAGCGAAGTGACCATCCGCAATCTGGTTGAGCGCCTGCTGCGCGAACATGTGGAGCCCGACATTGTGGTCCAGGAGGCCTGAACCAATGAAGACAATCTATCTTGACAATAATGCCACCGCGGCAGTGGCCCCGGAAGTGCTCTCGGCCATGCTGCCCTATCTGAGCCAATTGTACGGCAACCCCTCCAGCATGCACAGCTTTGGCGGGCAGGTGGGCGAGGCCGTGGACACGGCGCGCGAGCAGGTGGCCGCGCTTCTGGGCGCAAGCCCGGATGAGATTATCTTTACCTCCTGCGGCTCGGAAAGCGATAACACCGCCATCTGGTCCGCCATACAGACGCAGCCGGAAAAACACCATTTGATCACCACCCGCGTGGAACACCCGGCCGTGCTCAATGTGATGCAGTACTGGGAGCGCGAAGGCCGGCATGTGACGTACCTGGGCGTGGACGGCAAAGGCCGGCTGGATCTCGACGAATATGCCGAGGCCCTCAGCGAAGACACGGCCCTGGTTTCGATCATGTTCGCCAACAATGAAGTCGGCAACATCTATCCCATTCAGAAAATGGCGGAAATGGCCAGGGAACGCGGGGTGCTCTTTCATACCGACGCAGTGCAGGCCGTGGGCAAAACGCCCATTGATCTCAGGCGCCTGCCGGTTGATATGCTTTCTCTGTCCGGGCACAAAATCCATGCGCCCAAGGGTATCGGCGTGCTGTACGCGCGCAAGGGGATGCGCTTCCGGCCCTTCCTGCGCGGCGGGCATCAGGAGCGGGGCCGCCGGGCAGGCACGGAGAACGTGCCCTACATTGTGGGCCTGGGCATGGCCGCAAAACTGGCCCATGATTTTATGCAGGAAGAGCGCGTCAAGGTGGCCCTGCTGCGGGACAAGCTGGAAGCGGGCCTGCTTGAGCGCATTCCCGACTGCATGGTCAACGGCGACGTGGAAAACCGGCTGCCCAACACCAGCAATATCGCCTTCAAAAATGTGGAGGGCGAAGCCATTTTGCTGATGCTCGACCGTTTGGGCATCTGCGCCAGCTCCGGCTCGGCCTGCACGTCAGGCAGCCTTGAACCCTCGCATGTGCTGCGGGCCATGGGCGTGCCCTTCAACTACGCGCACGGCTCGGTGCGTCTTTCCCTCTCGCGCTACACCACGGAGGACGATGTCGCTTACGTTCTTGAAAACTTCCCGGGCGTGATCAAAACGCTGCGGGCCATTTCGCCCTTCAAGAACTAGAGCAGATTACCTTTGACTTTTTATGAAAGTCAAAGGTGGCATTCAGGCGAAAAACGCGGTTTTCGCCTGAATGTACGCCGCGTTGCGGCGGCTGCCGCTTTCGCGTCAGCAGAGCATTTTCAAAGAGAAAATGCTCTAGATGCGTTTTGCTCATGAAACCAGCCAGAGCGTTTTGCTCATGAAATCAGCTCAACGCTCTGGCTGGGCGAAGCCTGCCCGCCGCGAGCGTCAGCCGTTGGCGGCTGTGCCGCTGTACGGATGACGACGGCAGAGAGAGGCGCAGCGAAATTTCCTTGCGTCGTTACGCGCCGGAGCGAGCGTTTCAAAAGCACTCTGCTCTCAAGGAACGAAAGAAGAAGACTCCGCCTTCACAGATGGGCTTGCGGCGTGCCGCTGCTCAGCCCCACGCGCAAGGCCCGGCGCGCGTCCCTGTCTAAAATCCGTTGATTGGCGCTGCCCCTGAAGTGCAATTCCAAATCCCGCAGAGCCTCCACATAGGGGCCGTCGATCAAAATATCCGTCAGTTCCAGCAAACGGCGCACGCCGGCTTCGTCTTCAACCCTGGCCAGCAATTGCTCATAGGTAAAGCCGGTGTAAACCAGCACATTCTTGCCCCGGGCCCGCACTCCCTCGGCCACGGCGCAGAGCGCGCCGGCCTGCAGGAACGGCTCCCCGCCGGAAAACGTAATGCCCGCCAGCAGGGGATTTTCCGCGAACTGCGCAAGTATCCTCGCGGCGGAGCGCAAAAAGCCACCCTCAAGGGGATGCGTTTGCGGGTTATGACAGCCCTTGCAGCAATGCGGGCAGCCCTGGGTAAAAAGCACATAACGCAGCCCCGGGCCGTCCACAATGGACTCCTCCACAATGCCGCTCAGCCGCAACATGACGGCGCGCAGCGGGTTTTGCCCGCCGCGCGCCGCGGGCCTCTCTCTCTGAAGAGGATATGCCTTCATACTGCCCGCCGGACGCAGCGATCACGAAAGCGTTTAGCTGATTTCATGAGCAAAACGCTCTGGCAAAACGCTCTGGCAAAACGCTCTAAAGATGCTTGACCCGGTCGCGTTCTTCAGCGCGCTTGGCGTTATTGAAGCGATCCAGCGTGCCCACAAGGTAGCCGGTAATCCGGCGCGTGCGTTCAAAGCCCAGCCCCTGGCCCACCATTTTCCGGTCGGCTTTCGCTTCCTCAAACAAGCGCGATTGCATCAACATATTCCGTTCTCCTTACAAACTGAAACGTTGCAGTCCGAAAAGGGAGCGCGTCACAAACGCGACTCCCGCCTGCCCGCGCCGTATGCCGCGGCGCGTCCGCCCGCTTTCGCCCGCACCCGTTGCCGCGGCGGAAGACGCATGCCGTCGTTGCGGGCGCGTCGGGCGGGCTTATTCCCACCTGGGCATGTGCGGATATTTCCTCCTGAGCGTTTTGAGCAGCTCCAGGCTGACGCCCTCGCCTTCCCGGCGGCCGCAGCGGGGGCATTGGTCGTTGATCACGCCCACATAGCCGCACACCGGATCGCGATCCAGGGGATGGTTGATCGAACCGTACCCCACGTTCTGATCGTGCATATAACGAATAATGCTTTCAAAGGCTTCGGGATTTTTGCAAGTGTCGCCGTCAAGTTCCACATAGGTAATATGGCCGGCGTTGGTCAGCGCGTGGTATGGAGCCTCCAGGCGGATCTTTTCAAAGGCCCGGATCGGGTAATACACCGGCACATGAAAAGAATTGGTATAGTAGTCGCGATCCGTAATGCCGGGGATGCTGCCGTATTTGGCGCGATCCAGAGGCACGAAGCGCCCGCTCAGGCTTTCGGCCGGGGTGGCGATAAGCGAGAAATTGAGGCCGGTTCTGGCCGCCTCTTCATCGGTGCGCCGGCGCATGTGGCCGATAATCTCCAGGCCCAGTTTCTGCGCCTCCTCGCTTTCGCCGTGGTGTTTGCCGATCAGCGCCTTGAGGGTTTCGGCCAGGCCGATGAAGCCCACGGTCAGGGTGCCGTGTTTGAGCACTTCCCCGACGCTGTCGTCCCAGTCCAATTTGTCCGAATCCAGCCAGATGCCGTTGCCCATCAGGAAGGGATAATTGCGCACTTTTTTGGCGCTCTGGATCTTGAGCCTGTGCATGAGCTGGCGGAAGACCAGCGAGATCGTCTCATCCAGCAGCGCGTAAAATTTCTCCATGTCCCCTTTGGCCTCAAGGCCCAGGCGCGGCAGATTCACGGAGGTAAAACTCAGATTGCCGCGCCCGCAGGTGACCTGGCGGCTTGGGTCGTGCACGTTGCCGAGCACGCGCGTGCGGCAGCCCATGTAGGCCACTTCCGTATTATAATCGCCCTCCTTGTAATACTGGAGGTTGAACGGGGCGTCGATAAAGCTGAAATTGGGAAAAAGCCGCCTGGCCGACGTGGTCATGGCCAGCTTGAAGAGATCGTAATTGGGATCTTCCGGGTTGAAGTTCACGCCGGACTTGACCTTGAAAATCTGCACCGGAAAAATGGAGGTCTCGCCGTTGCCCAGGCCCGCCTGCGTGGCCAAAAGCAGGTTTTTCATAACCATGCGGCCCTCGGCGGAAACATCGGTGCCGTAATTGATGGAAGAAAACGGAACCTGCGCCCCGGCCCGCGAATTCATGGTGTTCAGATTATGGATCAGGGCTTCCATGGCCTGATAGGTCCGGCGATCCGTATTTTGCAGGGCCTCCTCAGCCGCGTAGGCGTGCGCTTTGGGCACAAGCTCCCGCAGGTCGTCCGGCGCGCTTTGCGCAAGTTTGCGGCCAAAGGACTCCACGTCGGCCATGCCCGGATGCCCGCCCGCGGCCGCGAGCAGGGCGCGGGTTCGGGCCGCGGCTTCGTCCGCGCTCAAGCCCAGCGTGATCCGCAGCCAGGCGCTGAGCGCCCGCTCGTACTCCTTGCGGAAGGTCTTGCGCACGCCCCCGGCCATGGCATAGTCAAAATGCGGCACGCTCTGGCCGCCGTGCATTTCATTCTGGTTGGCCTGAATGGCGATGCAGGCCAGGGCCGAACAGCTCTCAATGGAATTGGGCTCGCGCAAGTGCCCGTGCCCGGTGGAAAAACCGTTCCTGAACAGCGAAATCAGATCGATCTGGCAACATGTCTCAGTGAGCATGTAAAAATCTTTGTCGTGAATATGGATGTCGCCGTTGCAATGCGCGGCCGAGGCGTCCTTGGGCAGAATATAGTTGTCGATGAAGAATTTGGACCCCTCGGAGCCGTATTTGAGCATGGTGCCCATAGCCGTGTCGCCGTCGATATTGGCGTTTTCGCGCTTGATGTCTTCCGCGCGGGCCGGGGAATAGGTCAGCTTTTTGTAAATATCCATGAGATACGATTCCGCATTGCGGATCTTCGTATGCTCGGCCCGATAGAGAATATAGGCCTTGGCCGTTTTGGCGTAGTCAAAGCGGATCAGGCTTTCCTCAACCACGTCCTGGATTTCCTCAACGTGCTTAAGCCCGAGCTCATCCAGCTTTTTGCAGACTTTTTCCGTGACGAACAGCAGATCCGTGGGGGACATATCCTCCCCGCCCACGGCCTGATTGGCTTTGGTTATGGCATTGAGAATCTTTACGGAGTCAAAGGGAACGGCTGTGCCGTCCCGCTTGATGATTGCGGCAGGCATGAAAAGCTCCGGACACTGCGGGGCCTGCGTAAAACAGTCCTCCAACGCGGCGCGTCAGGAGGAAGCGAAGGCATGCCCGGAGAAAGCGAAGGCATGCTCGCCGGGAGACCCGTCGGCAAAAGCCCCGTTGCCGATGGTCCATCCTGAAAAACGATGGTGGAAAGCAGGTCTTCCGGCTTGCCGGCCAGCTTTTCGGCCTTCCCGGTACATTACCAGTGGCGCGCAAGGAAAAGAGGCGTTTTTCGGCTTACGGCGGCGGGTCCGCTCCCGCATTGAACGGGATTCCCTATTAAGCCCAGAGGGCGCTTTCCGCATCCGGAAAGTGTCAAAAGAATACGGCCGTGTCAATACAAGGCAACGAAATAGTTCTCCTGGACTCGTGGTAACACCTTTGAATATAAGAAAAAATTTCAGGCCTGCCCTGCCGGATATCTGCTCGCCCCTCTGCCGCAGCCTGCCCCGGGCAAAAGCCGCCCGGGCATGTGAAAAAGCCACGGCTTGCCGTCAAATGCAACCGCCCCCTTGTCTTCTCCAGCCCAAATGCTAGGGTCAGTCCTCATTAGAGCAGATTACCTTTGACTTTTTATGAAAGTCAAAGGTGGCATTCAGGCGAAAAACGCGGTTTTCGCCTGAATGTACGCCGCGTTGCGGCGGCTGCCGCTTTCGCGTCAGCAGAGCATTTTCAAA